>JAUYDO010000085.1 GCA_030691835.1 Dehalococcoidia bacterium
CAATTTGGCTCCCCGCACGGGTCCATCCACAGAACTTTTAGAGCGGTGTTTGAAATGCCTTGGCGTGCCCCACACCAGCCCGATTACAGCTTTCCATGACAACGCTTATACTTCTTCCCGCTACCGCAAGGACAGGGATCATTGCGACCAACTTTGGGCACTATTGGATGCTTCTCTTCGACCACCGCAGAGGCACCAACGAATAACGCACCCGTTACCTTCGGCTTCATCACCGGCATTGTAGGATTAAGTGACTTTAATACCTCGTGGGTAATTTGCCTACCGGCAGCTTTCTCCGGGCCTTCAAGTGGCACGTCACCTCTTGGGCTGGAGAACCGCCACGCAAGCGAGTTGCGACGCGAAAGATCTGCGTATTTTTCGTCCAGAACAGGGTCGACATGGGCACCGCCGTCTTTGTTCGCAATTGCAAGAATCAAGTCCTTACGACTGGTCTCGCTTCCTTTCCGGTCGACGAAAATCACTCTGTTCCACCATTCATCAAAACTTACCCAGCGTGGATGGCAGTCAGGAGGTAACATATCCAAGACAGCTATATATTTAGACCCTTCAGGTGTTTGCTCAATAGCGGTAAGCCCACTGTAGGGCATGATGGTTCTGATATCACGCGGAATAGAGGTTTCGTAGAATTGGATAGATTTCTGTCCCAGTTGACCTAACAGAGATTTTGAAGAACCAGTGTCATGCACGAGAACTCTGATAGCAGCAGCGAGCCTTTTAGCCTCTCCCTCAAATCCCTCATCAAATGAACGTGAGGATAACTCAAGAGCCTGTATTGTGTCCTTGAGATGCTGTTGAAGTTCCTCTTTGGACTGTATATATTCGCTACTCATCGGACTGTAAGAGCCTTGTAAGAAGTTCTGCGTATTGATAAACATGGCTCCCCGAGTAGGGCTCGAACCTACAACCTAGCGGTTAACAGCCGCCCGCTCTACCGTTGAGCTATCGGGGAATGCGCGCAACTCAGTTGGCGAGGCTGACAACTAGCACATTATGGCTTTTTACCATCAAAAAGTCAAGTCATTTTAGCATGCAACCACTCAGCGCCGACCGACTATGGCTCGGACAGGTTGTTCAGGGTCGCTTGAATGAGTTCAGACAGCGCCGGGTGTATATGTAAACCGAAGTCTACATATTTGACCTGAGCCTGAACACCCAGTTTGCCCGCTTCCTGTATTTCGGTGATTCTGTCCGCCGGGTAGATGAGCATCTTGGATGGGATACAGCCAAGATTCATGCAGGTCCCGCCCAATGGTCCTCTGTCTATCAATGCAACTTTCATGCCGTGCGACAGGGCTTCCTGGACTATGTTCATCCCGGAGCCGGAGCCGATTACAATGGCATCATATTGTTTCATTTTCTCCTCCCGGCGAAGCATCTATCTACCGGCTGACTGGTTTTGGTCTGAGTATGCCCAGTTCCTGGCTAATCTGAAGATACCGGATAATATCGGCACGGCTAAGTAGCCCTACCAGTCTACCCTCGCTGAGCACCGGCACCTGGTTAAGCCCGTGCTGAGCCAGAAGCTTCAAAGCTACAGCTAAGTCGTCGTCTTTCGAAACCGTGTAAAGGGGAGAGCGGGTCATAATAGACTCGATTGTTGTGTCGTCCCATTTTTCCTGTGGCAGTCTCTTGACATCGGTCAAGGTGACAATTCCCTGTATTTTACCATCGTAGCAGATAGGAACGGCGCGGCGGTTGTGCTGGATGAAGTTCAACCACACAAGCTCTCTGACAGTAACATGGGAATCCACGCACTCCGGCATCGGCTCCATGACATCGCCCACCCGGACGCCGCCTAACTGCTCCTGCAGGCTGACCTCCCTGCGGCTGGACTCGGCGGCACTGCTCAGGAACCAGCCGATGAACGCAATCCACAGACCGCCCAGAAAGTTGCCGCTGAAAAGCTGGAAAACACCGAGGGCAATAAGTAACCAACCAATAATTCTCCCCGTGGTCGAGGCGATATTGGTGGCTTTGCTCAGGCTTCCCGTGGCAGCCCAGATTATGGAGCGCAGGACGCGTCCGCCATCGAGCGGGAGGCCGGGCAAGATATTGAACACCGCCAGCAAACCGTTTACATAAGCCAGATAATATAATACGGCGGATAAGGCGCCGCCTCTATAGCTCGTACCCAGAGCCATGTAAAAGCCATAGAAGATGCCAGCCAGCACCAGGCTGGTCAGCGGTCCCACTATGGACATAACCAGCTCGACCTGCGGTCTCTCCGGCTCACCTTCGATATTGCTGACGCCGCCAAAGATGAAGAGGGTGATACTGTGGACACGCAGACCCCTGGCATTTGCCACTATGGAGTGGGCAAGCTCATGTAGCAAAACAGAGACAAAGAGCAAAAGTGCGCCTATGACTCCGGCTATCCAGTAAGTGCCCATGCTCAATCCCGGAGCTATCTGTGGGAAAAAGCCCTGCGCCAGAGACCACGAAATCAGGATTAAAGCCAATAGCCACGTGTAGTGTACGCCTATATCAATACCAGCGACACGACCGATTCTGAACGAACTTCTCACGATGCCCTCCTAATCATATTATCAACCGCACCTATTTTAACACGTTCGTTTACTAATACTAACGCATTAATTAATAATGCATAGATGTTTAATTCTTTCTTTCGGCCAGTGGTCTATTTTCCTCTTGAATCGGATATAGATCGTCTCCAGACTGTCAAACCAGACATTATGGGTTGCTTCGTATTTCCCCTGTCGCCAAATATTTTCCTGCCTATTTAGAGCCGGTTGATAAGGCGGAAGATACTCCAAATGAATCCGGGTATGTCTCTGGAGGAAAAGTCTGACTTCTTCCCCTTTATGCCATTTAGCCCCATCTACAAAGAGATAGATTGTATAACCGCAGAGGGCTATTAGCATATGCTGCAAGACTTGTAAGAATCCTTCCCGATTGCCCTTCGCAGTTCTGATCACTCCCTTCCTCCCCAATAAGGGAGCCACCCAACCGGATATATTGAGTCGGTCTCGGTGTTGGCTGGTAGTAGGTACTTTAAGACGCTTACCTTTCTTAGCCCACCCTCGTCCCAGACGGGGATGCAGGCTAAAGCCGGTCTCATCCTGGAAAACGATGGTTTCATTAACCTGAAGGTGGCACAGTTTTTTTTAATTCCTGGCGAAAATGGCGGGCATCCTTGGCACGAGCCTGAAGATAAACATAACCGGCCCGCTTTAGACTGTAATCTAAACTGTGCAGCCAGTATTGCGCCTGCCGTACCTTCACGTTCACTTCAAAGCGCTTCCTTAGATGTACCACCAGTGTCGGTCCATCCCAGGATGCTCTCTGGAGTCCAAATTCCCGGGGAGGCTTTTCCAGATCTCGCTCTAGCCGCTGCCTCACTGCCGGCGTTAGTTGAGTTGGACGGCCCGGTCGGGGATCTGGTATGAGAGCCTGGGTTCCTTCCTGATTCACTCCATTGATCCATCGTTCCAGAGTCATGCGACTCAGACCCAACACAACGTTTATCCACCCCGGACGCTGACCCTCCAGAATTAGTAATAAAGCCGCGATCTTGATTCCGATCCAAGCTCCCGGGATTTGCTTTGCCATGGCTAGTAACTTTTCTCGAGTGGCTTCTTGATGCGTCAAACTTAAAGCTTTCATGATATAAGTATAACATATTTATGCAACAGTAGTTAGTGCGTTAGTATTAGTTAAAATATAGACGTAATAATATTTCATTAGAGGCTGTCCAAAAATGCCAAAAAATATCGACGGTGGCACAGGCGTCCCTGCCTGTGAGACGGCTTGCAGGCACGGAGGCCTGCAGTACCATTACCCTTTTTAGACAGCCTGATTACATTGCTTTCTGGATTCCCGCTCCCGTATCAAGTACGGGACAAGCCTGGATACGGGAGCGGGACAGGCTTCGCTGGAATGACAAAGGAGAAGGGGGAGTCCCCTTCACCCTAAAAAAGAAGCCCCCCTTGCGGGGGGCTTCTTAGAAGTCTCTATGACTTCAGTCGGGCTCAGGCGGCTCTGCGGGTTCTGACTATCAGGACAATCACAGCGATGACCAGAACCGCAGCAATTATGATGACGGCCCAGATGTAGCCCGGAGTTGCTGGCGGTAGCGCTGGCGGATGAGTTTGCTGATACGCCCTGAGGTCAGCCTCGTTGTCGAAGTACTGCCCGGACTGCGGGTCGAAGAACTTCTTCACCGGAGCCGGCGGCGCTATGGTTATCGTCGGTATCGTAGGAGCAGGAGCTACCGTCGGAGCCGGAGGCGCCGGCTTATCCATGGTAGTGAATACGCTCTGCACCCAGTCGCTGACGTTCTTGCCGGAGATGGCTCTTACTCTGAAGTAGTAGGTAGTGCTGTACTCCAGGTCCTTGTCCCATGCCCAGACGGTGTTCATCAAAGGTTTCTTAGCCTGGGAATTGGCGAAGAACGGGTTGTCGGCGAGTTCGAGCTCGTAGCTTTCAGCACCAGACACCGAGTTCCATGAGAAGATGGGCCTGA
>JAUYDO010000097.1 GCA_030691835.1 Dehalococcoidia bacterium
CCATTATTTTATTGATTTAGTTAGGTATGAGCAAAAGTAACAGTATAATACTCTGATAATTGTTTAATATCAATACTTTGTTAATACCCTAAAATTACGAAGTCCTGTTCGTGTAGGTATTACGGCAAATTGCTATCGATAGGACCACCGGTCATTAAACAATCAGCCAGAAAGTTACAAGCCCGGACTGTTTTCCGCTATACAGCCCCTTGCCGGCGGCTTCATACAGACCCTGAATACTGGCCGGGGGAATTCCCCTTTTAGCTGCTACTTCTTGTATTTTTTCGCTGGCTTTCTTCCCTGACCTGACTAGCAGCGCCAAAAACAGCTTTTTCCACCAGTGCGTCTATATTGTTAGCAGCCATTATTTTGCCCCCAGTTGACTGGATCCTTGAATCTTTGTTATCCATTCAGAATAGTCCGGCGTCCATTATAGTGCTCAGCATCATATTGAGTATTGACGTCCACCAGATTTAATCTGCCATATATATCCTCAAGTGGGCAGAAGTTAATCTTTCCGTTTTTGACGCAGACCATTTTCCCAAAATTTCTCTTCACGACCAGGTCAACAGCGGCAATACCGAAATATCTGCCCATTCTACGGTCATAGGCGCATGGAGCGCCGCCGCGTTGCAGGTGACTCAGCACCACGCTTCTTGTCTCCAACTTGGTGCCCCTCTCGATTTCATGAGCCACAAATTCGCCAACACCGCCGAGGGCTTTATGACCAAAGCTGTCCACCCCTTCTTTCTTGACAAACTCAGTGCCGCCTACTGGTTTGGCACCCTCTGCCACCACGATGATTTCATATCTGGTGCCGGCTCTTTTCCCCTTCATGACAAGCTCGTTCACTCTATCCATGGAGAAATCACATTCCGGGATAAGGATGATAAAGGCTCCGCAGGACTCCCCGCCCTCTAAAGCCAGCCAGCCAGCGGTCCTGCCCATTGTTTCCACGACAAATATTCTCTTGTGCGACCCGGCTGTAGTTCTCAGCCTGTCCACCTCTTCGGTGATGACGTTCAACGCTGTCTCAAATCCCAGTGTATAATCGGTCTCAGGAAGGTCTTTATCTATTGTCTTGGGAATGCCGACAACGTTCACCCCTTCTTTAGATAGCCTGGTGGCAATGGCTAGAGTGCCGTCGCCGCCTATAACTACCACTGCTTCCAGTCCAAGTCTTTCTATGTTTTCTATTACTTTTTTCGACTGGTCATTTTTGGGGTCGTACGGGCTCAGTCGTGAAGTCCCCAGAAAGGTGCCGCCGTATCTATCCCAGGTCCTGACTACATCCGGGTCCAGAGGTACGAGTGAGCCATGGGTATGCGGACTGGTCATATCCACATTTACCAGCCCCTTCCATCCATCCCTAATCCCCAGGACTTCGTAGCGGGTACCTCTTTTCCACTCAAGCCGTTCGTCCATGGCGGTCTTGACCACCCATTTTAGAGCCGGGTTAAGCCCGGCACAGTCACCGCCGCCAGTGAGAACGCCTATCCTCATTTTCTTCATTTTAGCAGTCCCCACAATACATATTGCTATTTGTTCTAGCTCGCTAATTTATAAGGTAAAATATCTGCGACGGCTCATCTTAAACGGAAATTCCCATTTCAACTCGCAATGAGGCGATTCTCATACGTCATCGCCCTTGCTCATGATGATACCCACGTGCCAGGCGGCTGTCAAGTCCCAGTGTCTCCCTCCGGACTCTCCAGGCCGCCTGGAGAGTCCTTGTCTGAGGCTACGGTACCTAGAATCCTCCTCTCCGGAGTTCCCTGCGAGCTCCTGATCCTTTAAAGAGCCAATACTTCCCACTTTGTCACCTCACCACACAGATTGTCCGCGCGTCCGCTTAACCCGGAGACAGACCTAACCGTGTTATCCGCTCCAGAAGAGCAGCAAAGAGATCCTCAGGTATCGCCACCTCAGCCAGCTGAAAGATAATCCGCCGGGCATGGCGCTCCATCCGCCCTACCGGATTGGATTCGAAGCTCTAAAGGTCATGCCCAGTGTGGGTGCTGGCTGGTCAGCACAACAATCCATCTTTTTGTTAACTGCCCTATGCAGATAAGCTAAAAACCAATTCGAAGGTTCTGTCTATTGTACGGTACCGCCCACCATCCGCTCCTGAAACTATTATGCCGGCATCTCTAACTTAACGAGTAGACTCATTACTAATGCGGTAATCAATGCTTCTGTAGTAAAAAATCTGTTAATTGTTTGACCTCGCTACTGGTTAATGTTGGTTTAAAGCGTATAATGTATTGTCTCCGTAACTCTTCCGGGTCCGTTATCTCTCTGTCCTTCCTCCTCACATGAAAACTCACGGGATTGCTTCTCATGAAAGACCACCTGAATATTCGCACTTACGTGTATGGTCGTATCGAGACAAAGTAGCTGCTTTTATCATAGTGTCAAGCTTATCGACACGTCAACTCAAAAGTCGTAGAAAAAGTTCTCCCTGATTGATACCCCCGGCTCCGTTTCTATCCCTTCAACACCTGTCCGAGCTACAGCGGCACCCACCTACTTCTGCTATAATAACCTTATGACCAAGCCTCGTCTGGTGCTCTTTGACGGCAACGCCCTTGTCCACCGCGCCTTCCACGCACTGCCGCCGCTTACCGTAAGCAAGACCGGTGAAATGGTCGGCGCGGTATACGGCTTCGCGCTCATGCTGTTGAAAACCATCGGCGACCTTAAGCCCACTCACTACGCAATCGCCTTCGACAAGAAAACGCCCACCTTCAGGCACCAGCTCTACGACCAGTACAAGGCGACCCGTCCCAAGACCCCCGAAGAGCTGTCTAACCAGTTCGCGCGGGTAAAAGAGCTTGTGGAAGCCTTCAGCATTCCCATATTCGAGATTGAGGGCTACGAAGCGGATGACATTCTGGGCAGTCTAGCCAAACAGGCGAGCCAGCAGGACATCGAGACTATAATCGTCACCGGTGACGCCGATATCATGCAACTGGTCTCTCCCAGCGTCAAGGTGCTCTATCCCAGACCCGGCGGCAGTTTCAGCGACACCACCATCTACGATGAGTCCGCCGTGGAGCAGAAGTACGGCATCAAGCCCTCGCAGATAGTCGATTTCAAGGCGCTCAAGGGTGACCAATCGGACAACATCCCCGGCGTTCCGGGGGTCGGCGATAAGACCGCCGCCAAACTGCTCCAGCAGTTTCGCTCCATTGACGAAATATATAAAAGAATCGAAGAGGTCGAGCCGCCCAAGCTCAGGGATAAGCTCAAGGAGAACGAAGCCCTGGCGCGCCGGAGCAAGGAGCTGGCGACCATCGTCACGGAGACGCCGGTCACGCTGGACCTGGACGCCTGCTGTCAGGTCACCGGATACGAACGCGGACGCGTCACCGAGCTTCTGCGTGAGCTTGAGTTCTACAGCCTGGTACCCAAACTGCCGGAGCTTGAAGCCGCCGAGGGCGTAGCGCCCGCCCCCGTTGAACAGGTCAAGACCGAGTGTCACATCATAAATACAGCGGCGGCGCTGGATGAGCTACTGAAACAGCTATCTTCAGTTGAGTCGTTCGCCTTCGACACGGAGGCGACGGGACTAAACGCCATGCTCGCCAACCTCGTGGGCATCTCGTTCTCATTCGCGCCGGGGCAGGCTTGCTATATCCCTGTAGGGCACGTGGGCATGATGCAGGCAGAGCAGTTGCCGCTGGAGCAGGTCATTGCCCGCCTGAAGCCCTTGCTGGAAGACCCCCGCTCCGCCAAGCTCACTCACAACGGCAAGTTCGATATGACGTTGCTGGCTGAGAACGGGATAGAGCCGGCGAACGTCACCTTTGATACCAGCCTGGCGGCGTACCTGCTGGGTGAGAAGACATTGACCCTGAAAGCCATCGCCTTCAACCGCCTTGCCGTTGAGATGACGCCCATCACCGACCTCATCGGCACCGGGGCAAAACAGATAACCATGGCGCAGTTGGATATTGACAAAGCCGCTGGCTACGCCTGCGCCGACGCCGATATTACGTACCGGCTCACGTCCATACTTAAGGAAGAGCTGGAGCACAAAGGGCTGTGGAGGCTCTTCGCAGAGGTCGAGATGCCACTGGTGCCGGTGCTCATACACATGGAGCGGAGCGGCGTTGCCGTAGACCTGGCACTGCTCAGGCAGATGTCGGAGCGATTGTGAGAACAGCTGTCAAACCTTGAGGCCGATATTTACATCAATTTTGGTCTCCATTTCAATATAATCTCGCCGGCACAGTTTGGTTCCGTCCTGTTCGAACAGTTGAGGCTTGAGCCGGGTAAGAAGACCAGGGGCAAGTATTCCACGGAAGCGGCGGTGCTTGAGGGTCTGCGGGGAACGCACCCCGTGATAGACGGCGTCCTGGAGTACCGCCAGCTAGCCAAGTTCAAGTCGACCTACCTGGACGCCCTGCCCGGGCTGGTCAACCCCAAGACAGGGAGGGTGCACACCAGCTTCAACCAGACCCGGACAG
>JAUYDO010000087.1 GCA_030691835.1 Dehalococcoidia bacterium
ACGATTGCCGCGCCGGCTTCGTGCGCCTGGACCGCGGGGTCGATTATTTCATCCGGGGTGAGCGGGATGTAGGGCGTCTGCTCCCGCGTGATGCGGCTTCCCGTGATGGCGCAGGTGATAATCAAGAGGTTAGTATTACGCATTTCTAGCCTCCTGCGGTATCGCAATGACATCGGACTATCCCAGTTTACCATATTTGCGCACGGCGGACATTAGCGCTTCCATGTTGGCTCTGGGCACGGTGGGCCAGATGTCACAGCCGGGCCATACGGCATTGACTCCGCCCTGTATAGCCTCTTTGACCGCTTTATCGACATCCTCCGGCTTGCCCAGCACCAGCACCTCGTAGCCATTCAGGTTGCCGAAGAGCAGGGTCTCCGGCTTGAGCTTTTTGCGCGTCTCGGCGACGTGGTTCTTGTGGTCTACACTGATGACATCGGCGCCGCAGGAGTCCATCATCTCCACGATGGCGTTGGTATCACCGCACATGTGCAGGATTTTCGGCGACTCTATGGCGCTGAATATTTTCTCCAGGGGCGGCTTAATCAGGAGCTTGAACATGCGCGGGCTGAGTATATCGCCGCCGGCTCCCATCTCCCGGATGCTCACGTAGTCGGCGCCAGCCTTCCGGTAGATATTGCAGATTTCGATGAGCACCTGCGCTATCATATCCAGTTTGCCGCGCACCATGTCCGTCTGCTTGAACGCCGTCTTGTGCAGGTCGTCCAGGTTCACGAGCTGTCCCGCCAGGGTATAGGGGCCCAGGACGTGCCCGCCGATTACAATCTCGTTACCTACGTCTTTCTTCAGGCGCTGGAGCGCCTCGACTGCCAGCGGGAGCCTGCCGGCGCTTGCCAGGTTCGAGGGAACCTGTATATTCAGGTCTTTTATGCTATCGGAAACCTTTTTTGATATTGTGGGATACAGGATGTCGGTGTGGGCGGTATAGAAGTTCACGCCGGCGCCCAGGGCTTCAGCCTCGACCCCCAGGTCGAAGGGCACCACGGCGCACTCGAAGCCGAAGAGCCGGTACGTGGAAGCCGCCATCTTAGCCATCTTTTCCGCATCAACGTGAATATCGGCGAACTTCCAGCCGTACTTCTCCAGCCCGTGCACTGTCACATTCCCCATGCCGCTGAACGCCGGTATGCGGTCAATCTTCTCTCTTCTGAATAGCCTGAGCACCCGTTCTCTTGAAGTGAGTTCTGACATTTATTTAGCTTCCTCTTTCAACATTTTCACCGCGTCCGGGAAGAGCCTGTTAAGCGGGTGTGTGCCTGCGGGCAGGGGCAGACCTTCGGTGTAAGCCAGGCTGGCGAGCAGGCTGGTTGCGGCGGCGACGGCGGAGAATACGCGTGTCGTGCCGGTCATGGGACCGTAGAAGATGAAATCGCTCCCCATTCCGGTTATTGCCTCTATGGCGGCGTCTACCGCCGGGAAATTGCTTCTGCTCGCGTCTCCTGCGGCTTTGCGCCACATGTAGGTGCCGTTTGACGGGGCACAGCCTACGGGCAAACCGAACTCCTGCTTGATTAGCCGGTTCGCCGCCAGCGAAAAGGCGGTAAAGGGCAGGTTCATCACCGCCGTGTCTACCAGGATACTCTTGAAATTCCCCTTTTCCACCATGGGCAACATCTTGCGCAGGCATTTGACTCTGCCGCTGGGACCCTTGTCCTCCATGTCGAACACCTGCACCACCACGTGCTTGATGCCCAGTTGCTTTAGCTCCGCTATCTGACCCTCGATGTCCTCGTCCCAGGGCGTGATGCTATTGTATAGCAGGCGCTCCTGTAGCTTCTGTTCAGCCACGTAGCGCACTGCAGCGAGCCTCGTCTTTACTGCCCAGATGTCAATGGCGAAGGGCATGTCGGTCACGCCGACGAAGAAGTCTATGTAGGTTTTGATTTCATCGAGGCTGTTGGCGACCATGCCCACCATGCCGGGCACGCCCGTCTCTTGAGAGAGGCGCTCCATCTCGCGGATGCGCTCCGTTGCTTCTTGCCTCTTGAACCGGCGCTGCTGGCGGCTCTCGATGAGGGTGTCCCCTTTTTGGAACATATTGCCGATGAGGAGCGGCGGGTTCTGACCCGGCTGACCGCCGACCTTTATACCAGCAATATTACAGACCTTTTGCTCTTTAGCATACCTTAGCATTGTTGTGCCCTTGACTGTAAATTCTAACCCTGATGCGCCGGAACCAAAATTATTTTAATGTAGGGGCAACCCCCTGTGGTTGCCCCTTTAAGGGCAGGCATAGGAGCCTGCCCCTACAATATTTGCCATTTTTGCATAATATTATTCTTTAGGGACTAACCCGGATAGCCGGCACTGAATCTGAAACATGCAAACCAAATTCGAAACTGCAGGACACGCGGCGGTGCACCTATTGACTGAGCTATCCCTCGTATTCCGGATTTTCTCTGTCTAATGCCCATTTTGGGGGATTGTTTAATATGTATTGCCTTACCTCATTCAATTCATTCTAATCGCGGATAACGTGCTCATAATAATTACGCTGCCATAATTTGCCGTGAAAAGGTTGCCAGCCTAATTGTTTTACGCCATCCGTATATTGTTTTGTGGTCATGGTCTTAAATCGTCGAACAATATCCGGTAATGACAATCTTGTAGGGGCAACCCCCTGTGGTTGCCCGCAATGGGTTTGAGGTTGCCCCATTTTGTCAGCTCCGACGATAATGATAATTCCGTGAATGTGATTGGGCATAACCACGAATTCATCAACATCATTTCCCGGATAATGAAGGGGAATTTGACGCCAAACGTTGGTAATCATCCGTCCCGCGTCATTTAATATCATTTCGGGGAATGCACAGGGGCCTGCCCCTACGAGGATTTTACCAAACAAACATTCACGATTTTGCGCGCATATCGTAACAAAATACGCCCCAGCTGATGAATAATCATAGTTCTTCAGCCGCATAGAATGGCGTTGGTTTATTTGAGCGTTAAGCATAGCCCTTGGCTATTTTCATCTTCGGCTTTTCCGGGAGCAGGTGCTTGATGTGCGGGAAGTCGTCCTTCATGTGCGGGAGCCACATTGCCTGACCGAACATCTTCTCGAAGTCCGCTTCCAGGGTAAGCTCGACGTGCTCCACCTGCCTGGAAACGCGGTCGGCTTCCTCTCTCTTGTCTATATTGAGGAGAGCGATGCGAGCGCCGTCGCCGGCGGCATTGCCCACCGAGTAGACTTTGCTCATGTCGCAGTCCGGGAATATGGCGAGGCAGGCGGCTGACTCCTTATCTATGTGACTGCCGAACGCTCCCGCCAGGACTACCTTATCCAGCTTCTCAACGCCTAGGCGGCGCATCATGATTTTACCGCCCGCGTACAGGGCGGCTTTGGCTAGCTGTATGTTTCTCACGTCCTTCTGGCAGATTACGATGTCCTGCCCGATTGACGTTTCTTTAGCCCAGGCGATGACGAACTCCGGGCCGTCATCTGTGTTACGAAGGCGCTGTGTATTAACGTCCTTCCTGAAACGCCCGGTATGGTCGATGATTCCCGCTATGTAAAGCTCCGGGACAACGTCAATGATGGCTGAGCCGCAGATACCCTTGGCACCCACTTCAGCGAGTTCGGTGTTCCATTCATCCATGCCGATAATCTTGAAGCGCGCCTCTTTCGTCTCTTTGTCTATTTTTATCTTCTCAATCGCTCCGGGGGCAGCGCGCATCCCGAACTTTATCTCGGCGCCTTCAAGGGCGGGACCGGTGGCGCAAGAGCAGGTAGCCAGTCGCTTGCTGTTGCCAAGCACCAGCTCACCGTTGGTGCCGATGTCAATGACCAACTGCATTTCGTCGTGCTCATAGGGCGCTTCGGCGATGAGCACGCCGGCTGTATCCGCACCGACAAAGCCAGCCAGTATGGGAAGTACATGGACGTAAGCGCCAGGGGAGAGCTTGATGCCCATGTCACGGGCTTTTACGTTCACCGAATGGTGGACCGCCGGAGCGAAAGGCGACCTGCCGATGTACTGCGGCGGCAAATTGAGCACAAGGTGGTGCATGCAGGTATTACCCACCAGCACCATGTCCGTGATGTCGCTTCGCTTGAGGTGCGCCTGAGCGGCGGCGCGCCCGGCGAGGTCGTTAAGTCCCTTGATGATGGCTTCGTTCAAGCGCTGTAGCCCGTCTTCATGGACCATGCAGTAGGTGATGCGGGACATGACATCTTCTCCGTATATCACCTGCGGGTTCATCATGGACTCGGTGGCGGCTATAGTGCCCGTAGCCAGCTCACACAGGTAACCGGCAACGGTGGTGGTGCCTATGTCCACGGCAAATCCATAGCCCTTCTCTACCAGCCCCGGCTCTACGCGGATGACCTCTTTGCCCATCCAGATTGAAATGGTAACCGCCCATTCTCCCTTGCGCACGTTCTCCTGCAGGCTAAGGAGTGTGGGGTAGTCAATTGATAGGTTAGTCAGCCCGAACTGTTTATTTAGCTCTGACTGCAGGCGCTCCCAGTCGCCGAGGGCGTCATGAAGGCTGGCTGGGGTCAATTTGACATAATACTTGCGTACCGCTGGTTTGATATCGAACTTCCGCTCCGTAGCCGCCTTGCGCACAATCTGTTTGCCCATACGGCTCTCTTCCGGCACGAAGACAACCACATCGCCAAGCACCTTAGCCTGGCAGGCGAGGCGGTAGCCTTCGCTCTCCATGTGGGTATTGATGACATCTTTCTCTGATTCGGTGAGCGGGGATAGGTTGCTCCGCTTTGATTCGACTCCGTACTTCTGGAAGAAGCCATCTTCAATCCTGACCTTGCACTTGCCGCAGGTGCCGGCGTCACCACAGATACCCTCTATATCAACTCCCAGCAGGCGGGAAGCTTGCTTGAGGTTTATGCCCTCGTCAACATTGCCCCGGCGCCCGGAGGGCTGGAAGATGACCATGCATTGCTTCTTCTCGTTTTCTGGCATGTGAATTCCCTTGCGGATTCCTCAATTTCTTACCATTCCGGCGAAAGCCGGAATCCAGTTCGCACGTGGTTATCCTGGTTCCCGACTTTCGTCGGGATGGTTATGAATATTCCGGAAAGCTTACTTCTTCTTAAGTTCCTCTTGCTTAAGCATCTTGAGAAGCTTGATGGCTTCATCAACCGCGGAGCCGGCGTCCCTGGCATATCCGTCAGCGCCGTACTTTTCAGCGATAGAGGCATCCAGGGGAGCGCCGCCCAGCATGATGCGGACATTGGGATTCCGCTCTCTTAGTTTCTTCACTATTACAGGCATAGCCAGCATGCTGGTGGTCATCAGGGCTGATATGCCGACAATA
>JAUYDO010000126.1 GCA_030691835.1 Dehalococcoidia bacterium
AAGCCCTTCTGTCAAGACCATAGATGTGATACAGCTTTCCGCTGCAGATCTCGGCACCCTTCAGGTCCAGCCTCTTATTCATCTGAAGACGGCGGAATACCTCTTCGTCTTCTTTTCTTTTTGTCGTTGGCACCCCGCGGCCTACCCTGTCGTTTGCCTAGCCGCGCTACGCTCCTTCACCAGGGCAATCACATCCGTCAACCAGCTTCGGCCCAGGTCACTGCAAAGGCTGTTAGCCAACGGCCCATATTCTCTGTGCGCCGTGTATTTCCGTACTTCAGCCAGCACAGTTTCTGGCTGAACACCGGGGGTCGACAGGCGGCTCCAGAAAAATGCGCTGGTCACGTCACCTAACGCCATATCGAGCCGTATGCGGTCGACAGCCTGCTCGGGCGGCAAGCCGAGTACCGCCGTCCACTTAGCTACGTCAATCGGGGGCAAAGCGCCTTTCCCTACCGTTGGTGCAATCGGTGTAGGCGATTGCGTGGCTGCCGACGGTGGGGCTGGCGGCACTTCGCCTAGCGGCGGGGCTGAGGCGAGTGGCAGGGATGCCGGCGGTGCGGCTGGCGGCACCTGGACGCCCATCACTTTGGCCACGATTGCCAAGGCAGGTCCTACCATATCCAGTATCTTGCCCACTACGGCGCTAGCACCGCCACCACCACTGCCCAACCTAGCCTTGAGCTTATCCACCATGTCAAACTCGCGCATGGCACGTTCAAACACCTCCTCACGGTCGAACCCGCCATCCCGCTTACCGCAGTCATTCAGCGCAATTTCAATTCCAGTGTCCTTGGCTAACTTAGTGAGTTCGGCCCGCTTGATGGCTTCCAGATAATCATGGTCTTTTTTTATCAGATCCCAGGCAGCTTCCTTTACCTCATCTATTTTTTCCTCCACTGCATTGTAAACTGGGACTTCGATTCCGGTGCGCATCTTGATGATGTTTGCTCGAACCTGGGGGTTAGTGCGCGCTTTCTCCATGAGGTACTTGTAGGCCTGGGCATCCAGCCTATCGTCCAAAGACACGTGTTTACGCGGCTTACTTGTTTTCTTGTTTTTCTTATTCCAAAAAGCCACGGGTCACCTCGCTCTACCCCGCGCGAGTACCATTCGTGGTACCATTTTGGCGGGCTCCATGTTCATTACTTCAATCTCCTTTCAAAAGTCTCTCCAACAGTGCCTGCAGTTGTTCCTGCGTCACTCTTGATTCGAGTATTCTTAGAAGCTTCAAGGCGTTTTCCATTCTTAACGCCCGTTGTGATATCAGGTCGGATTCCGGCTTTATGACTGGGGTCAACAGGTGATTTTGAACCAGATGACGTAACAGGTGCTCCTTCGACGTCTGATCATCGAGCGCAACTCCCAGTTCCATCAGGCCCAACTCCAACGTATGCTCCAGAAGGGGGTAGATCGGTACTTCAAGCAGGTTTGCCAGCGTCTTTACCCGCTGGGCCAATTCGCGAGTGCACATGAAATTGAACTGTATACGCGTAGCCGGGTCGAATTTCTTCTCAATCCGCTTTTGGGGCCGTCTAATGAATCTCAAAACGCTCATATCTTTCTATTCCTAAGTACTCTCGGTCGACCACTTCAGGGCCTGGAAAGGCCCACCCAGTGGCACCGAGGGGGCATCACACGTCACGCCCATCCTATATTACCGATACACCCGCTAGACCCGGTTACATTACCGCCATTCAAAGCGGTTGGTGATGGACAGGGGTATCCCCCGTCTTCCCCAAGAGCCGAAGCAGGGCCGATATCGGTATAAGAATCCTCTTACCCACGCGGATGGAAGGCACTTCCCCACGCCTTACAGCCGCATACATTGGGCCTCGGCTAATGCCCAGTTTCCGGCCGGCCTCTTCCACAGTCAAGGTGAGCCGCTCCTGTTCGCCACCCACACCGCTATGATCTGTATTTTTCATCCCCTTCTATTGTAAAGCCAAAGATTCTTCTTTGTCAAGACCATTTTTACTATATTGACATATAGTATAGGACAGACATATAATAGTCTCGGAGGTGGCCAATGAGAAGAATGGAGCTTACTCGTGAGCAGCTTGAGACCATCATGAAACTGCGGCAGAGAGGTTTTAACTGGCAAGGCATACAGCGGGAGACCGGCATACCCAGGAGAGTTGCTGCCAGGGCTTACAGGGACAACGAGATGGTGCGGTCAGTAGAGGAGCTGAAAGCCGCGCGCCGGGAGCTAGCCGCCGAGGAATTCCGTGAGCATCGTGACGCGCTCATTGCCTTGGCCGATATGCTGGTGTCCCATCTGGATGCGCCCACGTGGAAATATAGCGAGTTGAACGCCGACCAATACCTGGATTTGCTGTGGGCCGGTGACCTAGCCCCATCGGAAAGACCGTCTACTGAACCCCTTGGTGACCTAGAGAAAACAAATAGAAGGCGCACAATCAGGCAGAACCACCTGCTTTTCAAAGCGCTCCGCGAGCACACGATGGGGGCCGTGCACTGGGAGGCCCTGGACGAGTGGAAAGCAGCCTGGAACGGGTGTATTGCCACCATGCCGTCGCTACGCCAGACAGTCAAGGAGACCATGAAATCGCTGATGGCCAGACTCACGGAACCTGATG
>JAUYDO010000143.1 GCA_030691835.1 Dehalococcoidia bacterium
CCGTATCAAGTACGGAATGACAGACATTGTTAAGGTGTTACTGTGACACTACACTAGGTTCAAATATTCTTAGTCCACCCTGGACATGATGACCAGGATGCTCGCCGGCTCTGTGCCTTCTACTTTGATTTCGCGCTCTTCCCCCGGTGCAATGTAGAGCAGGTCGCCTGCTGCAAGCTTGTATTGCTCCGCCTTGCCCTTTACGGTGAGTGAGCCATTTATAACGTAGTAGGCTCTTTCCAGCGGGGAAGCTGACATCTCTGCGCCGCCTCCGGGAAGAAAATGAGATAGAGCGATGTTCAGGCGCTTACTTAACTTCTCAGGGTCCAGCTTTTTCATGGCAAAACAGCCGGAATGGCGCTTGGCTTCGTAGACCTCGCCCTCTCCGGCTTTTACTAGCTTCATAAAACGTCACGCTCCCTCCCTGCGCTGTTTCAGCGCAGAGTTTAATCATTAGTCAATCGAGTTAGGTAACTGTTTAACCTACAGCCGTTAAGCCGCCGTCCAGGTAAAAGACCTGCCCGGTGATAAAGTCCGAAGCCGATGACGCCAGGAAAATGGCTAATGACGCCATATCCTGTGGCTCTCCTATCCGCTTCAACGGTACGTTAGCCAGGTACTTCTTGAGATGCTCTTCGCTCAGTATTCCGAGTGACTCCGTTAGCGGTGTCCTGATTATGGTAGGAGCGATAGCATTCACGTTGATGCAGTAGGGTGCCCATTCAGCCGATAGCGCCCTGGTATACATGTCCACTGCGCCCTTGCTGGAGCTGTATCCGGTGTTGCCGCCCCAGAAGGTCGCCCGCGTCCCCCTTACCGAAGACAGATTAATGATTTTGCCCTTCTTTTTAGCCATCATCACCTTGCCGAACTCGCGGCACGGCAGCATGAAGGCAAGGGCATTGAGCGCGAACTGCTGGTTCCAGATGTCCACCGGGAACTCGTGCGCGGGCTTCTTGATGCTGGTACCGTGCGCATTCACCAGAATATCAACCGTGCCAAACTTTTCCAGTACCTGCTCTTTCAACCGGATGACGCTTTTCTCATCTGTAGCGTCAACCTGGAAAGCGGCTGCCTCGCGCGGCGTTTCCTTACGAATCTTCTCCGCCACCTTCTGCACCGCGTCCAGCCGTCGGCTGGCGACTGCCACGTCGGCGCCCTGGTGGGCAAAACCTAAAGCTATAGGTTCACCCAGTCCACCGGCACCACCGATGACCACAGCTATCTTACCGTCAAGCCTGAACAAATCTGCCATTTTTTACCGCCTGCTAATTAATTGCCGGGAGAGGGTCAATCTTTCCCGGCGAGTTTCAGTTTATCCAATTGCGGTGAGACCACCGTCAAGGTAGATGATTTGTCCGGTAATGTAGTCAGAAGCGGGTGAAGCCAGGAAGATGCACGCACCGACTACATCGATGGGCTGTCCCACCCTGCCCAGCGGACAGCTAGCCAGGAACCTCTTTAGCCTCTCCGGGTCCTGAAGCGTTCGCTCCGAGAACTTGGTGGCTACCGTAGAGGGTCCGATAGCGTTGACGTTTATTTTGTATGGAGCCCACTCTGAAGCAAGAGACCGGGTAATCATGTCAATAGCGGCTTTGGTAGCGGCATAACCTTCGTTGCCGCCCCAGAAGGTGGCGCGAACGCCCCTTACCGAGGAGAGATTGATGACCTTGCCGCTCTTCTTCTCAGTCAGCACCTTGCCGAACTCACGGCAGGTGAGCATAGTGCCGCGGACATTGATGTTGAACATGAAGTCCCAGTCCTTGACCGGGAACTCCGTGGCATCCTTCTTCACGTTTACACCCTGGGAGTTGACCAGGATGTCCACCGTGCCGAACTTGGCAATCACCTGGTCTCGAAGAGCGGCGACACTGTTCTCGTCGGTGATGTCAAACTTAAAAGCGACCGCTTCCTGCTTTTCCTGTGCCTGGACATCCCGGGCGACCTGCTCGGCTTTCGCCTGGTCGATATCGGCGACAGCCACCCTGGCACCGTACTCCGCGAGACCGTGCGCCAGGGCTTCACCGATACCACCGGCACCGCCCACCACGACGGCTATTTTGTTGTCTACTCTGAAAAGATTAGCCATATCACCACCTTATATTTCAATCCACGCTCCCGCACGGGGAGCGACATGAATTACTATTTCTTCAAGGGCTTAAGCCCGAGTATCTTTCTTGCCTCTTCGGGCGAGCACGGCTCCTTGCCGAGGTCACGGGCAACCCTGGCTATTCTTTCAACCAGTTGAGCGTTGCTCTTGGCAAGCTCGCCCTTGCGGTAGTAGATGTTGTCCTCGAGACCGACGCGCACGTTGCCGCCGAGAACCATGCCTATCGATCCCAGGTGGGTCTGGAGAGGTCCAACTCCGAGGGTATTGAAGTAGGCATCTTAGGGCATGAATGTGAGGTAGCTCTGGAAGTACAGTGGATTACCCTCCAATGCGCCCTGGTACGCCATACCCAGAATCAGGTTCAAGCAATATGGTTTTTGGATGAGTCCTTTCTCAATCAGGTTTCTCACTTCGCGGAACATGGTGAGGTTATAGATTTCCATCTCCGGCTTGACGCCGAACTTATTCATGCGGGTTACGAAACCTTCGATGTCCTTGCGGGTGTTCATAAAGGGCGTGCCCGCCATGTCACCGATGGTGCGCACCAGGGTGCCCATGTTGAGAGACGCCATCTCCGGATAAGCTTCCAGACACTCTGTCCTCTGCTCGATGGTGAGGTTGGTGCCGCCACCGGTGGAGTCCTGGATGATGATGTCGCTCTTTGCCCGTATCTTAGCATGGATGTCCCGGAACACGTCGGCACTGCCGGTGCTGGTGCCATCCGGGGCGCGGGCATGGAGGTGGACGATAGCCGCGCCCGCGTTGCAGCAGTCATAAGCTGACTGTGCCATCTCGTCGGGCTGCTCCGGCAATGAGGGGTTCATTGCCTTGGTAACCAGGGCACCGGTCTGAGCCACGGTGATGATTACCTTGTTGTCGGGCATTCGCAGGTAGTTAATCATACGTTCTCCCTCTACTTTTAGTCTATTTACTACTTCTCTTCGCAGATAGCTACCAGACGGACTAAGGAAGCCTCTCCCCCCTGGAAACGAATGGGGAAGCAAGCCAAAGTGCAGCGCTTGCCGGTTACTTCATCAATCTGCCCGCCGGCAATTTCGATACCCGGGATACCTGCCTGCGCCAGGGCCAGATGACAGGGCTCGTAAATCGGGAACACTTTGTCCGGGTCTTCGCCTCTCTCTTGCATATACTCATCGCGCAGCCAGGGAGCATATTTATAGAGCGGGGTATGAGCGCAGGGATGGTCTGAAGCGCCGCCATCAATAGCGACTGCCTTGACCTCATGCTCGACAAACCAGTCCGCCGCTTCGGTATAGAATCCGGGGAAATGATTGAAGAAGATATAGCCCTGGTCCGGGAAATACTTATGCCATCCGGTGTTGACCACAACAAAATCGCCCTTCTTAATCTTAGGCTTTGCGTTATCCAGGTCTTTCTTCCCGATTACATCCCACTTCTTTAGATATCTCATGTCAACGACTACGCCCTCACCATAGCAGCTTGACAGCGGGATTTTATCAATGGTGAGACCACCCTGGAGCACATGCAGAGGAGCATCCATGTGAGTGGAAGCATGGAATTTGGTCTTGATAACGGTGGTCATTTTATTGACGCGACCCTTCTTGGGGTCACCGGGGAACAGGTCTCTCTCAGGGAATGAGACCCGGTAGATTTCGGTGTCGGTCATTACCGGCCAGGGCCACAGCGGAACTCCAGCAAAGAACGGTTGAGACAAATCGTAGAGCTTTAGTGCCATTTTTTTTACTCCTCCATTATTTAATCTTCTGTTTTATTATATTTTGACTGGCAGATTTGCCAGATTCCCAAATTAACGCCTCGGTAAACATAATGTATAGTACAGTGAAAAACAAAAAGCCTCCGTGACAATTCGGAGATTGTCACATAGCAGATTCGCCTCCTAACTCAAGAAGTGTCTATTCGCATAGGAAGACCGAGCTTTACCGAGGTTGGCAACACCACATTATATATCACCTGATGATGTATTTGTCAACCAACATTCATCCAACATTCATCACTTAGGCTTCCGCAAAACGAATATAATCCCCCTTGCTCCCCCTTTAGAAAAGGGGGAAAAGAGGGGGATTTGAATGTTATAATCAGAGTTTCGCGGGATGCTCCATCACTCTTTTCACTTCCTGC
>JAUYDO010000169.1 GCA_030691835.1 Dehalococcoidia bacterium
CCAAAGAGGACTTATCAACCAAAGAAAATACCCAGAAAGCGGGAGCATGGTTTCCTGAAGAGGATGAGTACCCGCGGCGGCAGGGATGTCTTGAAGGCAAGGCGGCTCAAGGGTCGCAAGAGACTAACCGTGGTTTAATCCACCTTTTCAGTGGAGCTGTTCAGAGCAGGCTGATGAAGGGGGAACAGTACCTCAATAAACCGGGGCAATATGCTCAGGTGTACCGGGAAGGTGGTTCATGGACGGATAATCTGCTCGTGGTGAGGGCTTTAGCCAGCGAGCTCAATTTATCCAGATACGGAATTTCGGTAAGTAAACGGGTAGGTAATGCGGTAACCAGGAACAGGCTGAAGCGTTTGTTGCGTGAAATCAGCAGAGCTACGCCGCTAAAACCGGGTTGGGATATTGTATTTATAGTTCGCCGCAGGGCGGCAACCGCAGACTACGCGGAACTGAACCAATCAGTGAGAGGTATATTATCCCGCGCCGGGATTATTGCAGAGGTATATGAAGAATCTGACTCTGGAAATGATTAAGCTTTACCAATCGTCGGTATCACTGGTTATGCCCAAGCAGTGCCGCTTCACTCCGACTTGCTCCCAGTACATCTATGAAGCTATTGATAAGTTTGGTTTCTTCCATGGGAGCTGGCTTGGCGTTAGACGCCTTGCGCGCTGTCATCCCCTGAATGAAGGAGGGTATGACCCCATACCATAGATATGCGTAATAAAAGATTAATAACCAAGATTTCAATTCTAGTAGTGACCATTCTGGTGCTGGGTGCAGCGCTTTCCGGCTGTATTCAGGGTCTCCAGCCTATCGGCTGGTCCGGTGTAGCCATCTCCTCCGATGGGACGCTGTTCATAGGCTCGAAGGAGGGCAGGCTGGTGTCAATCAAGACCGCCGATGGCAGACGCCAGTGGTCCGAGCCTCTTAAGTTGCCGGCACAGCCCGGCGGCTTTGGTTGCGCCCCCGGCAGTGGAGGTACCGCGGGGGGTTTCGGCTGTTCCGCGGAGACTCCGGCGGTAGCTATCTACGGCACTCCGGCGCTGTGGAATGACCTTGCCTTTATCGCCGGCTACAACGGTAAGGTATATGCATTCGTCTCAGACACGCTCCAGCAGAGATGGGTATTTCCACGCGAGGGAAACCTCAAGCCGATAATCGGCGGCATTGTCCTGTCCGCAGACAAAATCTATTTTGGTGGTACTGACGGCAAGGTTTATGCCCTGGACGCCGCTACGGGGGACAAGAGATGGGAGTTCCAGTTAAGCGATGAGATATGGTCTACCCCGGCTATAAGCGGCAATACGCTGTACATCGGCTCTTTTGACAAGAAGCTTTATGCGCTGGATACCGCTACAGGAAGTAAAAAGTGGGAGTTTCAGACCGCAGGCGCTGTTGTCTCCACGCCGCTGGTACAGGATGGCACGATTTACTTCGGCTCCCTGGACCGGAATCTGTATGCGCTGAACGAGTCCGACCGCAGTGTTAAGTGGACGTTCATGGCCGATAACTGGTTCTGGGCGCGTCCCGTAATTGCCGATAGCATTCTATATGCTCCCTCCCTCGATAACAAGGTATTTCTGCTGGATGCAAAGACCGGGACGAAGATAAACGAGTTCGACCTTGAGAGCCAGGTCTCTTCATCGCCGGTGGTGGTTGACCGGAAGGTCGTGGTGGCGACACAGGACGGCAAGGTCTACAGCCTGGACAGGAACGAGAAGCGGTTGCTGGCAATCGTCACCCCGAACGCCTCGGCGCCGCTGTCCGCTAACAAAGGAATCGTGTACGTACATACGCCGGACCTGACGGTGCATCCCATCGACGTGAGCACCGGGGCTAAACTGCCGACTATATCGCTCAAGAAAGCTGAATGAGGTAGGATTAGTTGAACATCTGGGACATCATAGTCTTACAGCCGATGATTAATGTACTCATCGTACTGTCCAATTACCTCTTTGGCAGTTTCGGACTCAGCATCATTATTCTCACCGTTGTTATCAGGCTAATTCTACTGCCGCTTTCCCTTACCCAGCTCAAGGCTACCCGAGCCATGACCACGCTTCAGCCCAGGCTCATGGAACTCCAGCGGAAGTACGCGCGCGACAGGGCTAAACTGGCTCAGGAGCAGATGAGGATGTACCGTGAGTCCGGCATCAGTCCGGTGGGCTGTATGGTGCCGATGCTGATACAGATGCCCGTGTGGATAGCCCTATACCAGTCAATAATGCTGGCTCTGGCGGTGAACCCGGAAGGGCTTTTGAACCTCTCCCGGTATCTCTACCCCTGGCCTGTAGCTTTTGCCTCTCTGCCCCTGGAAAACAAATTCCTGTGGCTGGACATGGCTACTGGAGATACTGTTCTGGCAATACTGGTGGGAGCCAGCATGTGGGTTCAGCAGAAGATGGTGACGCCACACGCCACCGACCCGAGACAGGCGGCGCAGGCAAGGATGATGCTGTGGATGATGCCTATCATGTTCACGTTTTTCAGCCTTTCCTTCCCCAGCGGGCTGGCTTTATATTGGGTGGTATCCAATATCATTTCCATAGTTATGCAGTATTATGTCACCGGGTGGGGTGCACTGGCTCTTCAAAGGGCTGGAGCCGGTGCCGGCGCTGAAACCAGCAGAGACAGGAAACTAAGGAGACGCATCGAGGTGGAAGGGGCAACGAAGGTACAACCGAAGGACACCACAAGCGTTCCTAAAGAAATCCCGCCCGTAGCACCTCCACCTCCACCACCATCACCACCAGCATCTCAGGAGAAGGAAGAGCCGGAGCCAAAGAGGAGCGTATGGAGATTCTGGAAGTAAGTGCCAAAACGGTTGATGGAGCTATCAAGAAGGCTTTAGACCAGTTAGGTGTCGGACGGGATGACGTTGAGATAACGGTGCTCAGCGAGGGCAGGGGTGGAATCCTGGGCATCGGCGCTGAGGAAGCCAGAATCAGGGTTGAGCCCCAAAAACGCCCTCAGGCTTCTATCGCCGATATCACCAGGGAGGTGCTGGAAGCCCTTCTCAGCAAGATGGGAGTAACCGCCACAGTCGTATCCGTGTCCCAGACTTTTGCGCCTGAGGAAGAGGGCGGACAGGCTCCTATTGCCTTTGATATCAGGGGTGAAGACCTGGGTATCCTTATCGGGCGGCGCGGGCAGACTCTCGCTTGCCTCCAGTATATAGTTAGATTGATAACTTCGCAGAAGGCGAAAGCCTGGGTGCCCATCATCATTGATGTCGAAGGATACAAACAGCGTCGCTACGATGCATTAAAAGCGCTGGCTTTGCAGGTGGCGGATAGAATAAAGACCGGGCAGACTCCGTTCGAGTTTGAGCCTATGACGGCTTATGAGCGGCGAATAATCCATCTGACCCTGGCTAATAACCCCGATGTAACGACGCAGAGCGTAGGCGAAGGCGAAGCCCGTAAGGTTACAGCTATCCCCAGGAAGAAATAGAAGAACCTCAGAAGTCCCCTTTACATCTTCTTGAGTTCGCGTTCTTGGTGGAGATGGTCGTCTTCTATTATGTGGTGACTCACGTATTTGTATATTTCAATAGTAGTAGCTGTCAGTGGCACAATAAGCACCATATCCCAGTATACAAAAACCCATCCCCCACAACCAGCCCAGAGGTTGATTGTTCAAGTTATGAGAGCCGGTTTTATGCGGACTCTCCCTCTCCGTGCTTCCTCAGCTCGGCGGCTCGCTCCCTTGCCTTTTCCACGTATTCCCCCGCCTTCTCTCTCAGGTCTTCCGCCTTATCTCTAAGCTCGGAAGCCCGCTTCCCGAGAAGCTCACGAGTCTCTTTACCGGAGCGCGGGGCATAAAGCAAGCCGACCGCCGCGCCGATTGCGGCTCCGACAATAAGCCCCAGAGCGAAGTTGCTGAGTGAATCCCTTTCCATTTTTCTTCTCCTTTATCTTTTATTTCTGAAAAGTCTATTGATGATATCAACCCCTTCACGTATACCCTGGATAATGGTCATCGCCTGGACCAGCGGTCTGGTGTTGGATACCTCATTCTTTACGAAGGAGGAAATAGCCCGGACCATCTCGGCGGTATCCAGGATGGCATCCAGCGCCAGCTTAGCCCGTCGATAGAGCGAAATGGTCATAAACCCGATAAAAAGAAGCACACCGGTTGCGATAATGGCAAATATGATGATGAAAAGGTCTCTTAGCCAGTCGATAGTCACCGTATTAGTACCTCCTTATGGCACCTACTTTTGATTCTATCATGCATTTTATTTGGCGTGCGGTCAAGTGCGTGCGATGGAAGCTAAACATTTCCTCCGGGTTACGTGGAAGCGCCGACAATTACGCCCGAATAGTACAACCTTGCTAACAGCAGGAGTATCAGAGTGCAGTTCCACCAGCTCAGCCTGAAGTACCTCCTGGGTCTGAACCGTAAAGCGACCATAAAAACAATGGTCATCAGAATTACAGCGGACGCTGTAACCATGTGTAGCCATGACACTGAAGTCAGGATAGGACCATCAACAAATAACAGGTCGTCTATGGCGATAATAAGCATGTTGAATAGATTACTGCCTATCATGTTAGCAACGGCGAGGTCGATGGCGCCGATGCGCAAAGCGGTGAATGAAACGGTTATCTCCGGCAGGGTGGTGGTAAAAGCGAGAAAGATACTGCCGACAAAGCCTTGCCCCAACCCGGTAACCTCAGCCATCTGGTCTCCGATGATAGCCAGCCAGACTCCGGCGCCAATAATAACCACTGCCGAAACGCCAAAATTAAGATACACACTTCTTAGCGGTGCCTTCTCCTCGTCAAAGGGCCTCTTTTGCTCCATTTGTGTCATAACGGAGCGCTCCGCCCGGAAAATCGCTCTGGCGAAATACAGGTAAAGGATAATGATGATAGGAGTGTACCACCCTATCCAGCCGATGCCCGGAGAAAAATACCGGCTAACACCAATAGCCGCGGTGACGAAGGATACCATAATCAGGCTGTACAGTGCGGTGAGATAGTACCCCCGGCTTCTTTTTGCGGTCAGTATTGTACCATTGCGGTTGAAAATGTCCAGAAGCGCCAGGTTGAAGAGGTTAAAGGTGTTAGCGCCCAAAAGGTTACCTATAGTCAAATCCGGAGCGCCGACAAGGGTGACGGAGCTTATGCCGGTGAAAAGCTCCGGCAGAGAGGTCACCACGGCAATCAGGACCACTCCTATCCATGCGCCACCGAGTCCGGTCCTTTCGGCAATGATGTTTCCGTAAATAGCAACCCTTCTGCCGGCAAAAAGTATGAGCAGTACGCAGATGGCAAAGTATATCCAGACCAAGTCTTTCTCCTAAATATTCATTATAGCATAGGCTTACGTGTGCGCTCTCCTGGGAGACTCCATGCTCAGGAGACCGCTCCGGGTCAGAGCCGTGCAATGGTAGGTATTTTATCAGGAGTGCGGGGTGATAGGCTAGTCGTCTGAAAAATATAGAGGCATGGTATGGTGGGCTACCGTGTACAATACACAGAACCAGGACGTTTGAGATGATTTTCAGCTTAAACAGATAGTATATGGTGCAAAAGAGATGGCTGGCTTATCACATATCCCGCCATCTCTTTATTTAAAATAGGGATGTGATATTATTTCCCCGGTTTTATGAGCTTTATTGAATCTACTCCGGTAAACTCACTACCATTATCAAGGGTTCTCTTTACTTTTGGTAGATTTGAATAAAATCATATTCACTCCAACCTCGGCATTGGTGCTGTGATACGTGGCATTTTAGACGATATTCTCAGTCTCTTACGTGGTCTACCAATATGTGTCTCAGGTAATCTTATGCGTGGTTTAGGAGGGCTTATCTTTGGCGTTCTATGGCTGTGTATCTCGGCTTCTTTGGATACTGGCTGTCTGATAATCTCAGCCCAATTCTTATACTTGTAGTCTACACCAGCCACTTCAGCAGGCGATTTGCCCTTCAGCGTTTCATGTGGTCTGAAGTAGTTATAATTGACTAACCACGCATCAGTAAACTGAATAGCTGTGTCTATGTTCTTTAGCCCACGCATTACCTTTGTGCGGTCTTTGAGAGTACCATGAAAACGCTCAATTAGATTGGTGTCATTCTCAAGCGCAAAGGGACTGCTTCGTATATGCTCAGTATCTGAGCCGAAAGCAATCTCTATACCGTCAAGGTAGGCGTGTAGTTTATCGGTAACAACAACCTTTGGAGTTTTGCCAGCTTTTTTAGAAGTGGTCTCCATGAGCATTTGAACGTCATGGGCTGTCCTAGCTAATGACATGCGTGTAGCCAGTAGGTAGCGTGTTTTCTCATCAATAATGTCAAACATCCACACGTTTTGACCGTCTATGCGTAAAACAGTCTCATCCGCTATCCATTTATCACCCACCTTTGGATGATAGTCCCGCATGGTCTTTATGGCTAAATCAGAGTATTTGTCTATCCAGCCGTAGACCGCTTTACTTGACGGATAGTTACCATTTTCCTGCTTTAAGTGGCTTCTAATCTCATTTATGCTCATTCCTGAATAGTACATGCTCATAGCACCACTGATTTGTTCAGGCGGGGTTTTCATGTGGACTAGAGTAGTTTCACCTTTGAATTTACTCTTACAGGATTTGCAGTAGTAACGTTGAACACCTTTGTATGAACCATATTTCACACAAGCGTCTGAACCGCAGTTTTTACAAACTTTGCTATCTGTTATTGGTGTGTCCTGCATATATCATCTCCGTTTTTTAACGTCTTCCCTCAAACCTTGCAATTCACCATGTATTGATTGCATAGATTTCATAGCAGACCTGAAATCGTCTTCTGCCTTTTTTCTCATGGCTTTGTTCTCCCCGTCTTCTCTAATAGCTCTAACAAACGCCATGGCGAAACCTATAATGCCTATTCCACCTGCTATCATTCCTATATAGTACAGATGACCTTCCCCCCGAAAACAGTAACACTTTGAATTAGAGTCCTCC
>JAUYDO010000178.1 GCA_030691835.1 Dehalococcoidia bacterium
CGGTTACATTGGCTTCCTGCACCTCTTTCCAATCCTCGAATTTCAGGTCTACCACCAGTGTATAAAACGAGTTGAGTGCGCCGCCGGCATTATTGACCAGTATATCAATCTTGCCGAACTTATCAATGGTCTTTTGCACCATGCCGTTAACCTGCTCTTCTACACGGACATCCGTTGGTATCGCCAGAGCCTTACCGCTCTTAGCCCTTATCTCTTTTGCTACCGCGTCTATCTCACTCCTGGTCCGTGCCGTTACCACCACGCTGGCGCCTTCATCAGCGAGAACGAAAGCCATCTCGCGTCCTATTCCATGTCCGCTGCCAGTGACAATTGCCACCTTATTTGCAAGTCTCACTTATTGTAAGACCTCCTCACAGATAGGCACTTAATCAACAGGTATTTGCCTTTCTTTCTCCCAACCCGCCGCGGGCGAGCGGTAAACACTCGACCGGCAGACCGCAGTCCCGTATGCTCTTTGCAGGTCAACCATTACCTCAGCCATCTTCAGTGCCGCCACAAACGGGTTAATCAACGAAACACCATCTATCTCATAGATATTATGCAAAGTCAGTACCGAGGCTCCAACAGTGCAGGCATACCACAGCACCTCGGCGTGGTCTTCGACGATTGCCCGGCGCATTTCAGCAGTTACTATGCGTACAAATTCCTTCTGACGCTCCTCACCCCCATAGACGAGGTCAAAATCATCCATAGATGAGAACTCGGGAGGGCACCGGACCGAGACGAGTCTGTCCGCTATCCCATACTTATGAAGCAAATCGCCGTACTCCAGAGCCTTCGCCGGTCTACGGTCCAAGGCGCAGAGCTTTCTGCCCAGCTGCCAGGTAAGCATGAGCGTGGACTCTGTCGGTGATATGACCGGGATTCTAACCAGGGAGCGGGCTTCCCTCAGCCCCGGGTCCCAGGCACAACCAATGATAAAGGCATCGTAACCCTTTTTCTCCGCCTCATAAGCCCGCTCCGCCATGCCGACGGCATTGACAAGGTCCGGATAGGCTGTGCCTCTTTTGGTGAAAAAGCCATTTCCTAAATTTACACAATCCAGCTTTGTCCCCTGTCTTGCCACCTGTTCAACTATCTGCTGATACCAGGTAAAGCTCTGAGATGAGCGGCGAGACGGGTCGTATATAGGATTGGCTAGCATTATTTTGACAGATTTCTCAGGCATGATGCTCACTCCTTATTTACACGTCGGCTATATATATTTTTCTATCTGGACAAGGTTGGTTGCCCTGGCTGAAGCAAAACAGCTCTCATAATCTCCGCCCAGCAAAGTTGAAGGCGAAGCGCCGAAATCAACGCCTGATTCATCAGGCAGGAACTTCCCGCCCTGGTGTATCAGGACAACGCCCGGCATAATTCTCGGCGTAACGAAAGCCGGCATGACCACTTTTCCGCGGTCATTGTATACCTGGATTCTATCACCGTCTTTGATGCCTCTTGCTCTTGCATCTATTACATTTATCCACACGCGATGACGGTATACATGATTTCTCAGCCATTTGTGGTCCCAGAAAAGGTAATGGGCACGGTACCTGGAATGCGGCGTTAACAATAGCAGCGGGTACTTTTTTACCAGCGGGTCGTCCATTCCCCGGGGCATCGCCCTGTACGTTGGTGACGGCGTCATATCGCCCCAGTCTCCGGGCAGGTTATCAATCAAACGGTTAAAGATGTCGTAGTGCTCGCCTTTGCCCCGGTTGGCTTCATCAGCGATGTACCTCGAGTAAATCTCTATCTTGCCCGATTCTGTCTTAAAGGGCTTGCCTTCCTTTATCTGCTCATCCCAGCCGGTGAAAGGCTGGTCATCCAGCTCATCGCAGTTGATAAACTTGCCCGAGGTGAACTCTTCCCAGGACGGCACGTCTTTACCCCTCTTTTTATAGTAGCTAACTACGCCCTGGTAGCTATCTTTCAAGTACCTTTCCCAGTCCTTGTCCCAGTTATCGTCACTGGTGTAATACGGGAAGAACTTTTTCGGGTCTATGCCGAGCTTTTCAGCCAGCTTGGTGAATACCCAGGTAAAGGACTTCACCTCTCCCGGCGGCTCAACCACCTGCGGGCAGTAGTTGATGCACTCAAAAGCACCGTACGGCGCATTCTTGGTCAAGCCCTTATCTTCCCACATCCAGTCACGGGCGGGGAGAATTATATCGACGTAGCGGGCGGTAGCCGTCATCATGCTGTGCATGTAGACCACGAACTCCATCCGGTTCAGAGCCTTCACCTGGTCATTCGCCGAATCGCACAGGACCGTTACGTAATCCGATGAATGAGGCTTGGCGCCGCCGTCCCAGAACACGAACTTAGGATTAAACTGCTTGATATACGAGGGGTCAGCCCGCCAGCCGACCATCCTGATGTAGTCCTTCTCGCTTAGCTCTCCGCTCCTCACCTTATCCAGGAGCAGGACTGCCTGCGCCCAGTAATGCCCGCGGAAGAACTTAGGATTTTTATAACCGCCGCCTGGACCCAGCGGTAATGCCACGGGAATCGGACGGCATGGTCCGATATGAATAGGCGGACCGGCGCCCG
>JAUYDO010000095.1 GCA_030691835.1 Dehalococcoidia bacterium
GAGGATTAAGGTGAGGGGTTCACCCTCATCCCCGTATCAGGTACGGGGCAGGCTCTAACCTTCTCCCCTCGAGGGAGAAGGGATAAGCTAACGAATATTTTCATACATTGTGGTGTCTCTGACAAGAGACATGATAGATTGAGAGGAGACTGTTGAAAGATTATTTTAGGAGCAGGTAGGACAGCAAACGGAGAGGAGGTCAGACATGCCAGAAACCGAGCAATATAAGACCATAATCTATGAGCCGGGCCCGATTACCAGGTTTATACACAATGAAGCTGAGAAAAGGAATACTCTCTCAGGACATTTTATTCTGGAGTTCACCGATGCCCTGAAAAAGTTCCAGAGAAACAGGGAGGCGGTTGTCGGAGTAATACTGGCGGCCGGTAAGACCTTCTGCGCCGGTCACAACCTGGAGTTCGTCTCCAAGATGGACAACTGGAAGCCGGGTGAATCCAGGGCTCGTACCGAGGAAGACTGGCGCGAGCAACTGGACTTCATGAGAGACAATCTGTACTATCCGCTCTGGGACTGCCACAAGCCGCTCGTCGTCGGAGTCCAGGGTGGCGCTTACGCCGGCGGTGTATACTTTACACTGTATTGCGATATAACTGTAGCCGCTGACGATGCCGTCTTTGGCTTTGAGGTAAACCGCGTTTCCGGTGGCGGCTTGGCACCTGCCATATTGCCCTATTTCATAGGATTTAAGAAGACCATGGAAATCGCCCTTACAGGCTGGAACCTGAGTGCCAGGGATGCGGAGCGCCTCGGAATGGTAAACAAGGTAGTGCCTGTGGACCAGTTAGAATCGGAGGTAATGCGCTTTGCCAATATACTGGCGCTTATGCCCCCGGAGATATTAAAGCTAAATAAGCAGGCGGCTAGATTCACCCAGAACAGAATGGGCGTGCGCGATTCAATATGGTTCGGCGCGGAAACGGACGTGCTTGCCCACACCACCAGAGGAGAACGAGAGAAAGAGTTTTACAAGATACTGAAGGAGCAGGGCATGAAAGCCGCTGTGGACTTCAGGGATAAACCTTTTGAACAATATGGCTATACCAGGCACCCAAAATAGAACTGGGCAAAGAGTCCATAGATAAGGAGACGGAATGGGCCCACTAAAGGGGATAAGAGTCCTCGATGTGGGGATGTACTACCAGGGACCGGCGGCAGGCTATATGCTGGGGGACCTGGGAGCGGATGTAATTAAGATAGAGCCTCCGGTCACCGGCGACCGACAGCGCGGGGTTAGCAGCATGTACGGCGCGCTGATGACGACACCCGATGGCAGGAGTGTTGCCTTTGAAGCCGGTAACCGCAGTAAGAGAAGCATGACCCTGGACCTCCAGAACGCGGCGGGTAAGGATGTCCTCCATAAGCTAGTTAGCAAATCGGATGTTTTCATAACCAATTTCAGCAATCGAGTAATCAAGGAGCTGAACCTGGAATATGAAACACTGAGCCGGTATAACCCAAAACTGATTTATGGCGCTACCTCGGCTTTTGGAGGGAAGGGTCCTCTTGCTGATAGAGTGGGGTATGACCCGGTAGGTCAAGCCTTCTCCGGAGCCATGTGGATGTTCGGGGACAGGGATGACCCTGAACCCTCGATGGTTGTGGGTTCAATCTTCGACCAGCTTGCGGCTACCCTGCTGGTCTACGGCGTGCTGGCGGCTCTGGTAGCTCGAAATAGTCAGGGAGTGGGACAGAAGGTAGAGACTTCGCTGGTGGGGGGCGGCATCCACCTGCAGGCATACGATATCAATACCTTCTTCTTCCGGGGCAGGGGGATGCAGCGCTTCTCCAGGAAAAGGTGCCGGAATCCGCTTACCAACTATTATAAATGTGCTGATGGCAAGTGGATTATGCTCAGCGAGCCGCGGGGCGGTGTTCACTGGCAAGCATTTTGTAAGGCTATAGGCATTCCGGGTCTGGAGAATAACGAACAATTCAATACCTTTGATGCCAGGAGAAAAAACTACGCGGAGTTTATTGCGCTCCTGGACCAGACTTTTGCTACTAAAACAAGGGATGAATGGATAAACATTTTCAGCAACTACGATTTCGGATACTCTCCGGTCTATGACCGTTCAGACCTGACCAATGAACCACAGTTGCTGGCGAATGAATATGTGGTGGAGATGCAGCATCCTGCCTGGGGCAAAGTCAAAACAGTGGGCTTTCCAGTCCAATTCTCCAGGACACCGGCGGCTATCCGGAGCGCCGCCCCGGAATTCGGGCAACATACCGAAGAGATATTAAGCGAGGTTCTGGGCTATTCCTGGGATGAAATAGGCAGTTTAAGGGAAAAAGGCGCTTTTGGTTAACCATGAGTTAAAGGGTACCGGGACATCCAGTCAAGGAGGCGAATATTAAAATGCCGAGCAATGAAGAACTAATTGAAGAATATAAGAAGAAAAGAGCCAGAATAGAGCAAATGGCGGCTCCCGAGGTCATTGAAAAGCGTCATAAAGAAGGTCAATGGACAGCCCGGGAAAGGCTAAATTACTTTTTTGACCCGAATACCTTCACCGAGATAGGTATGTTTGTTAAACACAGAACTACCCATTTCGGCATGGATAAAAGAGAGATACCGGCTGAAGGAGTGGTAACCGGTTTTGGAAAAGTGAACGGGCGTTATGTTGTCGCTTTTGCCGAAGACTACATGGCTATGGCGGGCACTTTTGGCGAATATCACGGGTTAAAGGAAGTTAAAGCTATCGAGTTCGCTAAAGAAAAAGGCTGGCCCTTTGTCGGCATGAATGACTCCGGCGGCGCTCGACTCCAGGAAGGGATGGACACCCTGGAGGCTTATGGCTGGCTATTTCGCTCCCAAATCCTGGCGTCCGGTATTGTTCCACAGATAGCCCTGCTGATGGGTCCTTGCCTGGGAGGGCAGGCTTATCATCCTATAATGCAGGATTTCCTCATTCAATGCAAAAATACCGGTTTTATGGGAATTGCCGGTCCTGCTTTTGTTAAAACCCAGCTTGGCGAGGAAATCACTCTTCAAGAGCTATCCGGCTGGAAGGCACATGCCATCAAATCAGGGCAGACGCATTTAGTTGCTAACGATGATAAGGATGCCCTGGATAAGGCTAAAGAGCTGTTATCATTTCTACCTTCCAACAATAAAGAAAAGCCCCCGAGAGTCCAATCAGGGGATGACCCGTGGCGCCAGTCTCCTGAACTGGACACCATCCTTCCGGATAAACCAACCCAACCCTATGACATGCATAAGGTCATTCAGTCTATAATTGATAATGGCTATTTCTTCGAAATAATGAAGGACTTCGCCAGGAACTGTATAATCGGGTTTACCAGGTTTGACGGGCGTACCGCAGGACTGATAGCCAATCAACCGGCATGGGCGTCAGGCAGTATTGATACCGATGCCGCCGACAAGATGGCAAGATTTATCAGGTTCTGCGACCTGTTCAGCATACCGGTGGTCACCCTCCAGGATTGCCCCGGGTATATGATAGGCTCTAACCAGGACTGGAAAGGCATCCTGCGTCACGGCGCTAAGTTGCTCTATGCCTA
>JAUYDO010000186.1 GCA_030691835.1 Dehalococcoidia bacterium
AGCCGCTTACCGCGGCAAAGCCCGCGGCGGCGCCGATTGTCGCCATAGCCAGTCCACCGGGGAGGTGACCAATCCACCGGTATGCGGTGTTGTACAGGCTTTTGGTCAAGCCTGAATAGAAACAGAATAACCCCATCAGCACAAAGAGCGGGATTACGCTCAGGCTATACGATGACGCGGTGCTGTATGAAGTCGTGCCCAGGTTGGTAAGCCCGGGACCGATACCCACTATGTAGACCATGCCGATGAACCCCAGGAAGCCCATGACCAGACCAATCGGCATAGCCGAAAACAATAGCATAATCAGCAGGACTATATTTATGACACCAGCCGTGACCGGGGTAACCTGACCCCTCAGACCCTGCTGCCAAGCTGGAATTGCCAGAATGGTAACTATTACAAAGACCGCTATTATGAGTATTGACCACAGCCATGCACGGGTGCCGCTGATTATCTTCGCCAGGTGTTCAAGCAGATTAATCAAAAAGACCAGGCAGAGCAGGAGACTGCCCAGCGCCACCAGATAGGCAAAAGGATAAATGGGAATGAAGAGTGATGAGGAGACAAACTTGCCCACCCGCAGGCTCTCGCCGTATAAGACACTGCGCCATGTTATGAGGGCAAAAAGACCCAGGCTGAGAGTATTGGTAATGGCGTTGATGACCGCCTGGGTCTTAGGTGGCAGACGGGTTATTACAATGTCTACATCTATGTGTCCCTTTTGCAGTCCGGTGTAAGCCAGACCGAAAGCGACAAGTATCACCATCATGAACTCGGTCAGCTCAAGGGAACCGGTTAGAGGTCGGTTAAAAACATACCGCCCGATGACATCAACGGCGGTGAGGAGCATCATTGCCGCCAGGATGACGATTCCAAAGTAGTTGATGCCCTTGCTTGCGCCGGAGACTCCCTTGCTCAGATACTGTGCCGCTTTCTTGAGCCACATGGGTGGTCCCTCCCTTGGGTTTACACTGGGTATTTATACTACTTGTACTTGTCCATGAGCTTCAGCGCCGCATCAAGCACCCTTTGACCGGGCAAGCCCTTGCTCTTCATCTCCTCCACCCACTTGTCCCAGAGCGGCTTGGCGCCAATATCCTTCCATTTCTGCTCTTCCCCGGCGTCAAGCTCCACCTTCTCCATCTTGAAGCCGGCTTTTTCCATCAGGGCAAAGGCGTCAGCCTGCTCATCAAATCCGAAGGCTGATTGGCCAGCGAAATCGGCGCCAGCAGTACCGCTGACGCTCATGATTGCCTGCTGAATATCCGGGGGCAGGCTCTTCCAGGTATCCAGATTCATAATCATCACGAACGAAGCCGTCCTGAGTGGAACATTGGTCCAGTAGTGGAATACCTCCCAGTATTTCCAGGTCGCTATAGCCGCCCAGGGCTGGACCGTCATATCTATGACGCCCTTTTCCGCCGCCTGGCTTACCTCCGGAGCGCCTATCAGCATCGGTGACGCGCCGAGCAGTTTCCACATCTCAGAAGAATACCCGCCCAGCTCCCTGATTTTCTTACCCTTTACATCTGCCTGGTTGCGAATCGGTTTCTTGGTCGAGATAGGGACATTTACGCCCGTGGAGTTAATGAATAAAAACTTAACATCGTTAAACTCCGCCTGGATTTCGGGAGTGGTGTCATAGAGCTCTTGCATAATGCGGCTATTGACCTGCCCGGCGGAAACGGGCTTCCCGTCTATGGTGCCTGACGGCAGGCACAGGAAAGGTAGCTCCATAACCCGGCTCAGATTAAAGCGCCCGGGATAATAGCCAAGCAGTGTCCAGGTGAAGTCAGCCAGTCCGCTCCTTGTGGCTTCGAGTGATTCGGTCGCCCGTGCCAGACTTTCGGCGGGATACATGGTTATCTTGACCCTGCCCTTGGTAGCTTCTTCAACCTTCTTCGCCCAGGGGTTAATGAATTTTACCGTTGACCTCGCCATGGGCGGGTTCTGGTGCGCGAATCTCAGTTCTATTGGTTTAGCCGCAGGCGACAGCGCTGGTGCGGGCGCCGCCGTCGGTGACGGCTTTGGTACCGCTGTTGGTGATGTCGCCGGTGCCGGTGCTGGTGCCGGTGCCGGTGCCGGTGCGGGCGCAGGTGCCGGGACTGGCTGCGCACAACCCGCCATGATGAAAGCCACTACTACCAGAATCGACAACAAAACAAACCGCCTTCTCATCTTCCCCTCCTTTATTCATCTGGTTATTAGCACAAATATTACAGTAATTTACCGCGCTTTTCAACCCCCCAATTATACCTAGTTCCCCGCGAAACTCAAGGTAAAGCACTAGAATCCCCCTCTTGAGGCTGTCCAATAAGTCACTTTCCCAAGCGTGGGGCTTAAAATGCTTAGCTTCAAAAATTCGCCGTTTTTGGGCTTTTTAGACAGCCTGTTTACGAGTTTTTGTTTTCTGCCAGAGAACTGATTGAGCCCAGCACTCCATTGATGAACCTTGACGAGCTATTGCTGCCAAAGTTCTTGGCTAGCTCAACCGCCTCATTTATAGCTACCTTAACTGGCATTTTATTATCAATTAAAATTTCAAATATTGCAAGTCTGAGGATATTTCTGTCAATGACAGACAACTGATGCAGAGGCCATGCAGGCGCGAACTCCTTTATGCGCTTATCAATATTATCCCTGTTCTGCAAGGCCCCTTCTACCAGATTCCGCACGAACTCAGCGTTCTCCTCGGAAAGCTCACCCGCCGCCAGGATACGGCTCAGTACCTCTCCCGCTTTATGCCCCACGGAATCTATTTCATATAGCGCCTGAAGAGCCATAGCTCTTGCTTTACGCCGTGTACCCTTCATCTTACCTCGGACGTGTCACATCCACGCCCCTGCCATGCCGCCGTCCACGCTCAGCACCTGCCCGGTGATATACCTTGCTTCATCAGAAGCCAGAAAAGCCACCGCCTCTGCCACGTCACGCGGTGAACCAAGATATCCCAGCGGTATGCGCTTCTGAAGCTCCTGCTTCCATTCCTCCGCCAGTCTCTGTGTCATCTCGGTATCAATGAAGCCCGGCGCGACGGCGTTGACCGTAATCTGGCGTGAAGCCACCTCTTTGGCAACCGTCTTCGTGAAGCCGATAATGCCAGCCTTGGCTGAGGAGTAGTTAGCCTGTCCCGGATTACCCACTATACCCACAATACTGGCGATGTTGATTATTCTGCCGGAGCGCTGTCTAATCATGTGCCGCAGGACCGCCCTGGTGCAGAAAAAGACGCTCTTCAGGTCAACATTCAATACGCTCTCCCACTCTTCATCGGACATACGCACCACAAGCTGGTCGCGGGCGATTCCGGCATTGTTCACCAGTATATCTATTTTGCCGAACGTATTTTTTACCGTCTCCACCATCCGGTTCACGTCAGCCGAAGAGCTGACATCTCCCTGAACCGCCAGGCTCTGGCGGTTCAGGGCTTTTATTTCGTCCGCCACTGCGTTTACGGCAGCGGAGAGGTCATTGACCACCACCGTGGCTCCAGCCTCTGCCAGCCGCAGGGCGATGGTCTTGCCTATGCCCCTGGCGCTACCGGTCACAATAGCAACTTTGTTTGAGAAGTCTGACATTCTTACCCGCCAAATACTGCTTTGATTTCGTTCATATCACCCATATTTAAGGTATTAACATTCTTATTTATCCGCTTTATCAACCCGGTCAACACCTTGCCGGGACCTATCTCGATAAAGGTAGACACGCCATTATTTACCATGTACTCAACAGACCTCTGCCACTGGACGCTGTTGCACAGCTGCCTGAGTAGCTCCGCCTTTATCTGCTCTGCATCGGTCAGCGGCTCAGCCGTGGTATTGGCTATGACGGGCACCGCCGGTTTTCCAAAGGTGAGCCTGCCAACTATATCCGCCATCCCCAGGGACGCCGGCTGCATCAGCGGCGTATGGAAGGCGCCGCTTACCTGCAACAGAATGGCGCGGACTTTCTTCGCGACGGCAAGAGATTCCGCCTTTGCCAGGTTTTCTTTCGCTCCGCTGATTACCAGTTGACCGGGACAATTGATATTGGCGAGCCAGGCGCCGCTCTCCCGGCATATATCATCGACAGCCTTCTCATCAGCGCCAATCATCGCCAGCATACTGCCGGGATTCACCTGTCCCGCCTCGTGCATCAGGCGACCCCGCTCTCGAGCCAGGTATACGGCGGTAGCGAAATCCAGCGAACCGGCGGCGGCGAGTGCCGTGTATTCACCCAGGCTGTGCCCGGCAACGAACACCGGGGCAGGCATCTTATCCCCACCCAGCGCCTGAGCCGCCTTGAGGCAGGCAAAGCTTACGGTCACCAGCGCCGGCTGGGCATTTATCGTCTGCCGTAGCTCATCCTCAGGTCCCTCAAAGCACAGGCGCGTCAGCGGAAAGCCCAGCACACGGTCAGCCTCTTCAAAGACCGCCCTGCTGACATCAAAGTTGTCATACAGGTCACGTCCCATGCCAACCTTCTGAGCGCCCTGCCCGGGAAAGATATAGGCTACCTTCGCTGATTCAAGCATCGGTCCTCAACTCGAAAACTCTCGAGCCCGGATATTATCTCCTCGGCCTGAGCCATTATGTCTCCGATAATAGCTTTGACCGGTTTAATGTCCTTTATCATACCGGCAATCTGACCCGCCATCAGGGAACCTTCTTCAACGTTGCCCTCAATTACGCCCTGGTAGAACCTGCCCTTGCCGAATTGCTCCAATTCCTCTTTTGAAGCGCCGGCTCTCTCCATCTTCAATAGCTCGGATGTCAGGCGGTTCGCAAGACAGCGCACCGGATGCCCGGTGGTCTGCCCGGTAACCACGGTGTCACGGTCACCGGCTTTTAAGATTTTTTCTTTAAATCTGAGGTGAGCGTTACACTCCTCACTGCAAATGAAACGGGTACCCATCTGAATACCCTTAGCGCCGAGCGCCAGCGCCACCACGAGTCCGCGCCCGTCGGCTATGCCCCCTGCCGCCACAACCGGAATGGTGACGGCGTCTACCACCTGGGGCACCAGAGCCATGGTGGTGGTCTCACCGATGTGACCTCCAGCCTCCATGCCCTCGGCGACAATGGCGTCCGCGCCCATGCGCTCCAGCCGCTCCGCCAGGGCAACACTCGACACAACGGGCATCACTTTTATCCCCGCCTCTTTGAAGCGGGACATATAGACTCCCGGGTTTCCGGCGCCGGTAGCCACCACGGGCACCTTCTCTTCAATTACAACCCGGACTACCTGCCCGGTATAAGGCGAGGGAATATATATATTAACCCCGAAAGGCTTATCCGTCTGCTGGCGGGTCAGGCGTATCTGGTCTCTCACCCAGTCCGGCTCATAGCCAGCCGCCGCAATGATACCCAGCCCGCCTGCATTAGAAACGGCTGAAACCAGTTCAGCCGTCGACAGGTGAGCCATTGCTCCCTGAATAACAGGATACTTAATGCCAAAGAGGTCGCAAATAGCAGTCCTTAGCATAGAGCGAACCCTAGGTGGTCTTCTTCTTAGGGCTTTTTA
>JAUYDO010000208.1 GCA_030691835.1 Dehalococcoidia bacterium
CTGATTTTTAGCATCCTTACAACCTCAAGTTTAATCCAGGCTAATTTGTAATTATGCACCATAAACGTCTAGCCTGTCAACCTTTCGCAGATGAATTAGCTTCCAGCGAAACTACTAGTAAAATCCCTCGCCCTTGATGCCTGCCCCGTACTTGATACGGGGTGAAATTGTGCCCCCTCACTCTTCCGCCAGGTGCGGACTTCCACGCCGGGGAGAGAGGATTTCCGGTTAGTTGGCGCGTTTCGCGGAACCCTCGTTTCCTCTTATCACGCTAACAGCGCGGTCGTAGAGCAAACGGTTTTTCAAGATATTTTTCATATGGGCGCCTGTTTTGAAATCCCGCCGTACACCGGCAGTCAATCTTCTGAGCAGTATTATTATAAGTAGACCAAGGCAACCCAGGATTACCTCGAGCGGCTTGCCGAGATACCAGCTTGCGAGAGGCAGTACAAGAAATGCAGAAATCATGCCCAGAGGCATGCCGAGGCTGGGTGGTCCACCAAAGATTGAGCGCCTTTTGTGAGAGTTGCCTCTATTTAAAATTCGAGGTAATGTCCGGATAGCCACCGCTACGGCGACTGGAATAATAGCGATAATCATTGCCGTTGTAGCCAGTGCGGTAGCCATGGCTAAGCCGATAGTATTCCCTTTTTCCCCGTCAAACCTGGCGAAAACGGGCCACATCTGACCGCAAACCGCCGCCAGACCGGCTACGGCAGTTATAGCGAGGTCAAAATCAAACAGCCTGCCTGTGATAACTGGTATGATGCCTTTAGCAAACTCTCCAAGTATTCCAACCAAACCCGTGGGTATGCCCGCTTTGTGCCAGAGGCTGGAATGATAGTCCCCATCCAGACTGACGTGGCGTAATCCGGCTAAAGCAGGCAGATGGGGTGCTGACCCCAGAAGATAAGCGCCCAGGATAAGTGCTATGTCAGCCACTATGCTCACTCGCTGTCAGGTCTACCCCGTCCCGGTATACCCTGCCATTGAAATGGATATTGACTGGCACCACCATGACGCTATACCTGTTTATTAGCTCCGGGGTGAGACAGGCTACGCTATCGGTAACTATAAGAACTTTATCCAGGATAGTTTCCATATTATAGTACAACGCTTCAGTTCCGGCATTTTCCGGCTAGAGACCACGAAAGCTGGCGCGAAAACCCCATAAATAACTCTACCGTTTCCTCAGCGACGGCGAGAATTTAAGTCCGCTAATATTAGCGGTGCCAATACAAAACATCGCTATTCTCAAGGTTTCTATAGTTTCTTTCAGAGACTCTTCCACTGCCTCAGGAGAATGGTTCGCCGCCTTGAGCAGGGGGGCGGCTATTCCTGCGGCGTCAGCGCCAAGAGCAATCGCCTTGGCTACATCTATTCCGGTCCTTATACCCCCACCGGCGATTAGAGGTAGCTCAGGAGCTCCCCGGCGCGCCATCATTACTGACTCTGCGGTGGGAATACCCCATGAAGCGAATGCCTCTGATACATTATTAGCGAGCCTGCCGGTTGTCCGCCTTTTTTCTATTTCGCTCCAGCATGTACCCCCGGCTCCGGCGACATCAATGCCAGCTACACCAGCCTCTGCCAGCTTTCTGGCTACTTCTTCAGAGATTCCTCCACCCACCTCCTTGATAATGACCGGGAACGGCAGTTCACGGCACAACAGCCTGATTTTGTTCAAGAGTCCTGCAAAATTGGTATTACCTTCGGGTTGGAGTGCCTCCTGGAGCGGATTGAGGTGCAGAATGAGGGCATCAGCGCCAATAGCCTCCACAACTCTGAGACACTCCTTTACCCCGTATCCATAGTTCAGTTGCACCGCACCCAGATTGGCAAAAAGCAGTATATCCGGCGCTATATCCCGCACCTGGTATGTCCCGCCTGTTCCAGGCTCGTCAACTAAACACCGCTCTGAACCGACACCCATAGCTAAGCCCAGCGCCTGAGCGGCTTGCGCCAGGTTACGGTTGATACGGGTTGCCGCCTCGATGCCGCCGACCATGGATGAGATGATAATAGGAGCGGCAAGGCTCTTGCCAAAAAGGACGGTGGAGAGGTCAACATCGGTCAGATTTATTTCAGGGAGCGCCTGATGGACGAAGCGGTACTCCTCAAAACCGGTGGTCACACCTTTGAATTCCACATGCTCGTTCAATGAAATCTGTAGATGCTCCTCTTTGCGTTTACCATGGGAAACATTTTTTGCTTGATGCTTAGAATCCATATTCGAAATCCGGTTCAAAAATTTCTGCTGGTGAGGAATTGCACTATCTCTTCCATGTCATTTCTTGCGGTGGCAATTTCATTTTCCCTCCTGTTTCCTGAAGGAAACTTTGGAGAAGAGCTCCGGGAAAGAAGTCCTGATATACTGGGCAATGCCTTCTGAGTCAAGATTGAATAAAGACCGGAATAATTCCTGGGGACCATGCTCTATGAATTTATCGGGTAGTCCGAGGGACTCTATTTTCAAGTTGGAGAATCCGGCGCTACGAATCAGCTCCATGACAGCACTGCCGAACCCACCGCACAGGGTATTTTCTTCTACAGTCAGGAGCTTACGGGTCCTTTCTACCTGGGAGAGAATGAGCTCGGAGTCCAGCGGCTTGGCGAAGCGGGCATTCACTACCGTACAGTCGACGCCTTCCTTTGCCAGTATTTCTACGGCATCAATGGCACTGTGGACGGCTGGTCCGATAGCTAGTACCGTTAAATCCTCGCCCTCCCGGACAGTGACGCCCTTGCCGATAGGTAGCTTCTGAAGTTCCTGTTTAAGATTGACGCCTTTCCCGTTACCTCTGGGATAGCGGATTGCTATGGGTTGTTTGCAATAGACTGCACTGTAAAGTAAATGTTGCAGCTCATCTTCGTCTGCAGGCGAGGCGATAACCATGTTAGGAATACAGCGCAGGTATGAGATATCAAACGGTCCTTGATGGGTCTTACCATCCTCACCCACAATGCCGGCGCGGTCAATGGCAAAGACTACAGGTAGATTTTGCAGACAAACATCGTGGATAATCTGGTCATAAGCCCTCTGTAAAAAAGTCGAATATATCGCCACAATGGGAATGAATCCCTGTGTTGCCAGCCCTGCGGCTAGCGTCACGGCATGTTGCTCACAGATGCCGACATCGAACACCCTGTCCGGGAACTCGGAAGCTACCTTAGCCAGACCCGTCCCGTCAATCATGGCGGCGCTGATAGCCACTATCTTCTGGTCCTCTTTCATCAACCGTGAGACAGTCTGTCCGAATATCTGGCTGTAAGATGGAGCCTGGCTTTTTGTACTGCCATTGGGCGAAATACCGTGGTATTTGACGACGTCAGTTTCGGCTTCTGGATAGCCCTTTCCCTTTTGAGTAAGAACATGAATCAGGGTTGGTTTGGCGTCTGAGTCTCTTGCCCGGATTAAGGCGGCTTCGATTTCTTTGATATTATGTCCATCCAGGGGACCCAGATAGGTAAAGCCTAATTCCTCCCAGAACGCGTTTGGGAGGATTACCCTCTCAACGCTCCGCTTCATCCTCTTGCTGAGTATCCAGGCTGATTCCCCAAAGGGTAAATAAGCAAAAGCACCTTTTACCCTTTTCTTAACGCGTGCGTATCGCGCGTCCAGTCTCACCTGGTTAAGCAAGCGGGATAAAGCCCCGATGCTGGGAGAAATCGCCATGCCGTTATCATTCAGGACCACTATCAACTTTGTACCCAGGTGCCCGGCGTGGTTAATTGCCTCAAAAGCCATACCCGTGCCCAGGGAACCGTCACCGATTACAGCTACAACGTGATAGTTTTCCTTATTTATGTCCCGGGCGATGCCCATCCCCAGCGCGGCAGATATAGAAGTACCCGCGTGCCCTGTTGTAAAGACATCGTGCGGACTTTCGGCACGCACAGGGAAACCAGACAGCCCACCGTACTGGCGTATGGTGTGAAACCGCTCCCTGCGCTCAGTTATCAGCTTGTGGGCATAGCTCTGATGACCAACATCCCAGATTATCTTGTCGCGGGGACTCTCAAAAACCCGGTGCAGGGCGATGGTCAGCTCAACGGCACCGAGGCTTGAAGCCAGATGTCCCCCGTTAAGAGAAATGACTCTGACCATCTCCTCCCGGATTTCAGTAGCCAGTGCTACAAGTTCATCTGGCGTTAAGGCTCTTAAATCAGCAGGCGAGTTGATTCTATCCAGTATCTTTAACATAGCTAGCCAGGACCCTTTACATAAATAATTCGTTATCTAATACTTAACCCGGACAAGCCGGAACCAAAAGAAAAGGACGCGACAGGCACGGAGGCCTGTAGTACCGACGGTAGGACAGGCGTCCCTTCAGGGAGAACCTTCTGGGTGAACCCTGCCTGTCCGCAAGCCAGTTTTTCCCAATTTGCGCAAGATTTTGTTTTTAAGGGACTAACTTAATACCTAGTGTAGTGTCTCAGAGTATACTTTACAATCATTTATGCTCATAACATTGCATGGTTATTATTGATATATAACACTAGTGACTCTATGTACCTAGAGAAAATAGGTGTGAATAGAATAGCACTCATAAAAAAATTTTTCAATAGGTAATTTGAAAATCAACAACTTCAAAAGAAAAGCTGGCGCACATGATATTATATAATAGCATTTCCTCACCCGACAAGGGAGGAATGCACGGAATTTACTGGTAGTTGTCATGAAGATTACGGCTGGCATATAATCAAGATATATGCAGGTCAAGAGACTACACGAGTGGAACCTGACCACAAAACAGGCAACGGAGCTTCAGCGGCAGATGGCGGGAGAGGTGTCCAGGGTGAATCACGTCTCCAACCCGCGTTTGGTCGCCGGTGTGGACATGTCGGCAAACCGCACAAGACAGACGGCTACAGCGGCTGTGGTGGTGCTGAGCTTTCCTGACCTGGAGCTGGTGGAGACCCAGGTCGTGGAAGGGAAGCTCGAATTCCCCTACGTCCCCGGACTGCTGTCCTTCCGTGAAATCCCGCTGACGCTGAGCGCCTGTGAGCGGCTGACTAATGCACCTGACCTGGTAATCGTTGACGGTCAGGGTATCGCTCATCCGAGGCGGATGGGACTGGCTTCCCATCTTGGGCTATGCCTTGATACACCCACCATCGGCTGTGCAAAATCGCTTTTCATAGGTACTTATGAAGTGCCGGAGCAAGAAGCCGGAAGCTGGTCATCAATTGTTGATGCGGGTGAGACCGTAGGTGCGGCGCTGCGGACGAAGACCGCAGTAAAGCCGGTATTCGTTTCGATAGGGCACATGGTTGACTTGCCGTCAGCCATTCACTGGGTGCTTGAATGCCGTAAAGGGCACCGCCTTCCCGAGCCGAGCCGTATGGCACATCTTGCCAGCAAAGCAGACCATGCATCGAAGCAAGACTCAAAACAATCTGTTAAGGTGCCTACTCTCGAAGATTGGGCAAAAGCAAAAGAACGCAGGCATAAGAAACAGGAAAACATTCCTTTCATTCAAAAATTAAGGATATTGGACAAGATGAGGCAGAATGCAATTAATACAGGTCACAACGAATAACTTGACTCCGTTATTACACATTGAATACTATTCAGTTAAGAGGACCCGCTAAAAGATGCAAACGCTTCAAGGTAGATTGGAAGAAATAAAGGGCAGGATATCTGCCGCACTGGAGCATCTTTGACATCCAGGCAAGAGAAAAGGAAGTATCCGAACTAGAGAAGCAGTCGGCACAGCCTGATTTCTGGGCAGACCATACAAAGGCTCAGAACGTGATGCGGCGACTGGCTGAGAGCAAGAAGCTGGTGGATAGGTGGCGGACCATGGAGAAGAGGGTGGCTGACATTGCGGAACTGCTCTCACTTGCCACGCAGGAGGGGGACACAAAACTGGCGTCCGAGCTTCAAACCGAGGTAAATGAGGTCGCCGTTCAGCTCGATGAAATAGAGCTCGAGATGGCGTTCAGCGGGGAGTACGATGACAGGAACGCCATACTTGCAGTACACGCCGGCGCCGGCGGCACTGAGTCCCAGGACTGGGCTGATATGCTACTCAGGATGTACCTGCGCTGGGCGGAAAGGCGCGGCTATAAGGCTGAGATACTGGACAGGTCGCCGGGAGAGGAGGCTGGGACTAAGAGCGTCGTCGTTAGTATCAGCGGTGACCACGCCTTCGGATACCTGAAGTCGGAGCACGGGGTTCACCGTATGGTGCGGCTGTCTCCCTTTGATGCCGACCACGCGCGTCACACATCATTTGCACTGGTGGAGGTCATACCGGAAGCGGAAGGCGATGTGGATGTGAAGATTGCGCCTGAGGACCTGAAAGTGGAGGTCTTCCGGTCAAGCGGTCCGGGCGGACAGCATATGCAGAAAACGAGCAGTGCCGTGCGGCTGACACACATGACCACAGGATTGGTGGTTTCT
>JAUYDO010000292.1 GCA_030691835.1 Dehalococcoidia bacterium
ATGATGATGAATGAATTTGTCATTGCGAGTCCAGTCCTTCGCTCCTTACTCCCGAAGGACGGCGAAGCAATCTCACACGAAATGAATAGGAGGGACATACTTACTTTATTAATGAGCTATGAGATTGCTTCGCCTTCACGACTTCGCCGTGAATGGTCTCGCAATGACGGGATGATTCAACAAGATTTATTACGTTCGAATTAGTTCGAAAACAGAGTCTGACCACCTGAGTGTTATTCCCGCGCAGGCGGGAATCCAGGGCCGACCCGATGACCTTTGCTTACCTTCTGCGACAGTGCCCAGTGCTGATGGTCAACGCGCTCCGGGACGAGATGGTTAATGCTCAGACTCAGCGCACATCCACTTTGCCAAGGTCAGACTCAATCGTGAGTTCAATGCGATATTTTGCCCCGTCGAAGTCCGGCGAAACATAGAAATCACCTTTCCTGGGGAAGCGTCTCTCGTCTACGCTGAAGGCGGTAAGCGTGGTTTTAGCCTTGATTCTGACTGATACACCGTCAGGAATAGTAATATCCAGGTTGGATACAGCAGACTTAACAAAAGCAGATAAAGCGCTGGATGCCGGCATCCTCACGTTCCCATTGGAGGCGTCGATTTTCAAGCGGAAATCGACCACTTTGAGGTCGCTCAGGTCAAGGTCTATATTGCTTGCCGCAGATTTTACATCAACTGAGAGCGGTATATTCCTGGTCAGCCTCACATCCCAATTAGCCTCTAATCCGCGGTCACGATTATTCTTCAGGACTAATAAGCCTTCACTGCCCTGCGTCTGGAAGTCAGCGGTTATAGCTCCATCTCCCGCTTCTACCAGATTTGGCGAGCTGGCTCCGAGAGCGTTCATGCCTAGCCTGCCGGCATCAAAGTCAAACCTTACCTGGGCTCTTGCGAAATTCCCGAGTGGCTGTGTGTAGCTTTTGGCTGGCGGCGGTGGTGGTTGTTGGGGAGTAGCCCCGTACTGCCATATTGCTATTCCAAGGCTGGCGAGGAGCATCGCCATGAAAAGTGCGCTGACCAGCCATGTACTGTAGCGCCGTAGCAATATGCTGAGTCCTATCATGATGCCGAGCACAGGCCAGAAACGCCACAGGATGCTCCATAGACCCCAAGGCAGGATATTCAGAGTCTGTAGCAGAAACACTATTCCCAGAAAAAGCAGGGAAATACCCCACAGAGGTGCATATTGCTCTCTTCTCTGCTGGGACACGGCTATTTCCTCCTGGCAGTGATTAACAGAAGTACGCCAATCGCGACCAGGATGATGGGCCAGAGAAAGCCCCAGCGAAACCACCAGAAGAAATTGAGGGTGCCCATGAGAAAAATCACGCCTAAAATGACAATGATGATGCCCAGAATATAGAGATTACGGTTCCGTGTCTCGGCGGCATGCCTGGTTTTTGATTCCTCGAACGTGCTCTTGATTTCCCGACCCAGCTCTTCGGCAGAAACTTTCATTTCTTCCACGTTTTCCTTAATCGTGTCATGGGGGGTCGCTGCCCTTGAGCCTTCGAGCGGAACAATGATAGCCATGACGATGTAGGCAATAATGCCGATTCCGTTCGCCAGTATAAGCAAGACAGCGATTATCCTGACGATAACGGGGTCGATATTGAAGTACTCCGCTATGCCGCCGCACACTCCCCAGATGACCCGGTTGGTTCGACTGCGATATAACCGCTTCTGCATATTGCCCTCCTGAGAGAAGGAAATGTGCTTGAACAGGTACCGGTGATTGTGTTATGGCGTCCCTGGTGAGATTCGAACTCACGACCCACTGCTTAGAAGGCAGTTGCTCTATCCGTCTGAGCTACAGGGACAAATTCTTACCTTCTAAAATGTAGCATGAGACAGGTCAAACGTCAATATAAAATGTGCCTGAATTGAAGATAAGATGAATAACCCCTTCCTCTATATCTGGACAGACTTCATGCGGCTTGCTTCTGAATCAACTTTCTAGCATCCCGGAAGAGGTCGTCCTCTTTGCTTGAGTGTTCTTTTATCTGTTGTGCGACATGATACAAGCCCTTGCGCAGTCGCCACGCCTTCTCGTGCCAGAGGCTAAGGCTGTAGTCACCAGCCGCGCATTCCGCCGCCAGCTTCTTCAAATCGGCAAGATGATTTGATATCTCCTGGTGCTCCGCCACGAGCTTGCTAAGAGCAGAAGCCAGCTCCGGAAGCCTGTTATTTTCGAAAGCTGAGAGGAGAGATTCCTCTTCGCACTCGAAATGGGCCTTCAGGGTATTATCAACCTTCACAAGCTCGTGTTCGAGCTGAGCCGCCTTCTTTTTATGGTCTTCCAGTCTGCCCGGCACCAGGCCCTCCATGGCTTCACCGAGCTTTTGCGCCTGCTCGATGTCACTTATAAATATGTCGCAAGCTCTCAGGTTTCCCCGTATCTCCTGATGTTCTTTTATCAGTTTCTCTATGGTTGATATGGTATCGTCCATGAATCGGATGTCCTCCTTTAATCAACGCTTGCGCAAACGCTCTTCAATCAATTCCCTGAGAGCCACAGCGTTAAATTACCCAGTGCTATTAATATATGGTATTTGAAAAGCTCTTGTATTGCAAGAATTAACAATGTCATTATAGTATGTGTAATCGTGTCACGGCGTAATTGCATTTAGAACTGATGCCCAAATATGATATAGTATTTATAAACAATAGGGTAAAAGGGTAGCAATGAAATTCACCAAGATGCAGGGCATCGGCAACGATTTCATACTGGTCGAGCCGGGTGCCACTGAACTGGACTGGTCAGGGACAGCCATAGCCATGTGCGACCGGCGCTTCGGCATTGGCGCCGATGGGCTTATCCTGGTACTGCCGTCAGAGAAGGCTGACGTGAGAATGCGCATCTTTAACTCGGATGGCTCGGAGGCGGAGATGTGCGGCAATGGTATAAGGTGCATCGCCAGGTATGCCCTCAACAGGAAGCTGGTAAAGCCCCGCGTAGGAGCTATATCCGTGGAGTCGATTCCCGGTATCCGGAAAGTCAGTCTAAGCTATGATGGAGGCGAACTAACCGGAATCAAAGTCGGCATGGGTCAGCCTGAATTCGCGCCTGGTGAAATACCGGTTAAGCTAACACCAGGCACAGCCGTACCAGTACAGGATTACCCGCTAGTAATAGGTAGAAATAAGCTTTCGCTTAGCTTTAT
>JAUYDO010000001.1 GCA_030691835.1 Dehalococcoidia bacterium
ACCGAGACCAGCATAATATTCATTATACCAATTCCGCCGACTATTAGAGAGACACCGGCTATCGCTCCCAGGAATATGCTGAATACGCCGGTGACCTGGTTTATTACCTCTATCATCTGTTCCTGGCTGATGATGCTGAAATCGTTTTTCTCATCCGCCGTCAGCCGGTGCCGCTTCCGAATTATGGCTTTAGCTTCTTCCCTGATTGGTTCGATGTCAGCGGCGCTGGCGGCTTTTATTGATATCTGCTGTACGGAGTCCTCACCGCTCGGCGTGCGCTGGGTAAACAGCCGTGTCTGGAAGGTGGTTATCGGCACTATGGCAATATTGTCCAGGCTAATACCGAAGAGGGCGCTGCCGGTGGCTTCAAACGTGCCTAAAACGGTGAATCGGTGCCCCTTGATTTTGACGTTCTGTCCGATAGGGTCCCTGGTGCCGAAAAGGGCTTCCGCCAGCTCGGGACCAAGCACCACTACGAGGTCCCTGCCGGCGACATTCCGGGCGCTGATGAACTGCCCGCTGGCAATGGTACGGTTGACCGCTTTGATATACTCCGGCGTGGTACCGTGGATAGCCGATGCCTTGCTCTCGTTGCCGGCGGTGACTTCGACGAAGTTCTCGTTGGTCGGGGCTACAGCGAATACTCCTGGAATGCGCTCCAGCGCTTTGGCGTCTTCGAGCGTCAGGCTGGGTGTAGTAAATGCCGGCGATATGCCTATCAGTCCGCCGACGTCAGCCGATGTGGGCACTACGGTGAGCAGATTCGTCCCCAGTTGCTCGAAGGTGGAGAGGATGCTGGTCTGTGCCCCTCTGCCGACAGACATCAGGGTGATTACAGCGCCGACGCCGATGATTATGCCCAGCATGGTAAGCGCCGAGCGCATCTTGTTGGCAAACAGTGACGTTATGGCAATGATAAAAGACTCGATTAACTTCATGATTTGACCTTCTCATCACTCACGAGCCTGCCGTCCGAAAGCCGGATGATACGCTGGGTCTGCCTGGCTATCTCTATTTCGTGAGTGACCAGGATTATGGTAATGCCGTCTGCGTTCAGCTTCTGGAACAAGGCGATAATCCCGCTGGCGGAGACGCTGTCCAGGTTGCCTGTAGGCTCGTCCGCCATGATAAGCGCCGGGTTATTGATTAGCGCCCTGGCTATGGCTACGCGCTGTTGCTCGCCGCCGGAAAGCTCGGTCGGCTTGTGGTTGGCTCTTCTGGCGAGTCCCACGCGCTCCAGCGCTTCAAGGGCGCGCTTCCGTTTCTGTAGGATGCCGCTGTACACCAGGGGTAGCTCTACATTTGCCATCGCGGTGGCGCGGGGCAGGAGATTGTAGGTCTGAAAGACGAAGCCCAGTCTCTTGTTCCTCAGCTCGGCGAGCCGGTTGTCATTCAGCCGGCTGACGTCAGCGCCTTCGAGCAGGTACTTCCCCGAGGTCGGTTTGTCCAGGCACCCCACGATGTTCATCAGCGTGGACTTGCCCGAGCCGGAGGCGCCGATGATAGCCAGCATCTCCCCCCGGGCGATGGAGAGAGTTATCCCGCGCAGGGCGGGAACGTCGACCCTGCCCATGCGGTAAATCTTGTCGATGTCGGTTAGCTCGACCATTGCATGGTTATGCATGGTGCCTCTATTGCAAGAATATACTCTATTTTCCCCTGGTCCTTCCGGTGACTACGGTGTCACCTTCTTTGAGTCCGCTCAAGACCTCCGTCTGGACACCGTCGCTCAAGCCAATAGATATGGAGCGTTCCTCGACGAGCCGGTTGACGACAACCTCGACGAAAGGCTTGTTTTCGCTGTTCTGCTTGATAGCGCGGCTCGGCACGAGCAAGACGTTCTTGTGCTCGTTTACCACAATATCAACCGTGGCGCTCATGCCGACCCTCAGCTCAATAGTGGGCGGCACCACAAAGGCGGCCTTGACCTCGTATACCACCACGCCGGAGACCACGGTGGGCAATAAGCCCATCGAGGTGACCCTGCCTTCCAGTTTCACATCGGGCAGGGCGTCAAGGCTGATAATCGCCCTCTGGTTCACTTTGATGCTTGGTATATCTATCTCGTCAACGTCAATCTTCAACTCCATGGTGCTGGGGTCAATCAGGTAGATGACTGGCGTAGTCGTGAGCGTGGGCGGCGGTATCACATCGCCCTCTTTCAAATCAAGCGTGGCTACCACGCCATTGACTGGCGATGTTATCGTGGCTTCTTTTAGCTGTTTTTTGGCGACCTCTACTGCTTTCTTAGTCTGCTCCAGCGTCTTTTTAGTCTGCTCTACAGTCAGTCTGGCTTGCTCTACTGCCAGTCTAGCCTGCTCTACGCTCTGTTCCGCCACTTCAACCTGACGCTGTTTTATGCTTGCCTCAGTAAGTGTCGTGCTGGTCACTCTCAGGCTCTTTAACCGTTCAGTGCCCAGTAAATCGGCGAGCTCTTTCTGGGCATCTAGCTTGTCCTTCTGAGCCGATAGCAGTTGCGTTTTCCAGTAAAGGTTGGCAATGGGGTCATTACCCTGCGCAGACCGTTTAAAGCCTTCTTCAAAGACCGTTATTCTATTTTCTGCTTCGGTGATTTTCTTCCTGATGTCATCAACTTCCTTCATTCTATCCCGGTCAAATCTGGCGGTTTCGAGGGCGGCTTCAGCCTGGGATACGGCTACCCGCGACTGGGACACCGCAGTCTGCGCCTGGGACTCGGCTACGCGCGCTTGCGCTTCAGCGGTCTCAGCCTGCAAGACTGCCAGCTCCAGGGTATCGGTCTCGAGCCTGGCGAGCAACATACCCCTGGTGACGCGGTCACCCTTCTTAACGGTCAGCTTCTCAATCTTTCCGCCGGTGCCGAAAGCTAGCCTGGCATCGGTGGAGACGGCGGTCTTGCCGCTGCCATTCACCTTCACTACGAGGTCGCCGCGCACCACCTCCGCCTTCACTATCTCGCCTCCCTGCCCGCTGGCAAAGGGGTTGCACGCCGTCATAAAGGCGACAGCCATCACCAGGAATGGGACAATCACTATTTTCCAGACTCGCATGGGAGCCTCCTATTTTATGGAAAGTGTGCCACCAAGATAGAATATACCCGAAAATGGTCAGAATAACAACAGTTTTGCGTTTATTTCATGATGTCACCCCCATCCTTTCCAGGTGAAGACCTGCCTGAAACGTCAATGGGAATTAGTATGACTGTCTTGCTATCCACGGACGTCATTGCTTTCTATCTTCTCAATCAATCCATCTTTGAGCCAAATGACTCTAGCCACAAATCTTCTATCCTCAGGTTCGTGGGTGACCATGACTATCGTCTGCCCTAACTCCCTGTTAAGTTTTTGGAATAGTTCCAACACGACTTTTGAGGAAATACTATCGAGATTAGCACAAGGCTCATCGGCGAATAGTATTTTGGGCTGGTTGATTAATGCCCTGGCAATCGCTACTCGTTGTTGTTCACCGCCAGAAAGTTCGCTAGGACGATGATTTAATCGGTGACTTAGCCCAACGGTTTCTAAAACTTCACGAGCTCGTCTCCGACAATAGTCCGGTTTCTTCCCCGACGCAAGGGCGGGGAGGTAAACGTTCTCCAAAGCTGTAAGTTCAGCTATCAAGGCGTATTCTTGAAAAACATAGCCTAAGTGTTGCAGACGGAATAATGTTTTCCTGGATTCCGAGAACTTCAAGATATCAACGTTATCAATAAAGATTTTCCCACCAGTTGGTGTGTCTATTAACCCAAGCTGGTGCAGGAGCGTAGATTTTCCTGAACCGCTGCGCCCCATAATGGCTAAGAACTCGCCATCTCCAACCTCAAAGGAAACTCCTTTCAATGCTTCTACAGGGGCTTTGCCTGTGTAGACTTTCCGAAGGTTATCCACTCTTATCATG
>JAUYDO010000017.1 GCA_030691835.1 Dehalococcoidia bacterium
CTTCGTCGCCATCGCTTGCTCAAATCCGGGGATGGACTCCGGACCACCGACATGCTTGATGACAACCCCCCCCTTAGCCCGCTCATTGACTGCTTTTATGAAGGCGAAATATGGGTCCAGGGCGGAATGTGGCTGAGCAAAGATTGATACCGAGTTGATATTGATGGTTTTAACGCCCGGGGCTGGTTTAGGTGCCGGAGCCGGCGCTGGCACAGGTGCTGGGGCTGGTTTAGGTGCCGGAGCCGGGGCAGGCGCAGGCGCTGGTTTAGGTGCCGGAGCTGGTTTAGGTGCCGGCGCGGGCTGAGCGCATCCGGCAAAAACTAGGGCACTCACGAGCACGATTGAGACCAATACCAAGACTAGTTTCCTCATTTTTCCTCCTCCTTACTATGTACTTTTTGGTCTATCGCAACTGCCTTATAAAGGCAACCGCATTATCTCCCTGGCGTTGTCCTCGAATACCTTCTTTTTATCGAGGTCCGGTATCTGCATCCGCTCGATTGATATTATGGTGTCGCCCACACTCAGGTTGCCATCCTGGCAGTCGTAAGGCATATCCGTGCCGAAAAGGATACGGTCGGCGCCAAAGAAGGCATACCCGCACATCAGTCCCGCGGTACAACCGTTGAGAGCCGTATCGGCGTAAAACATCTTGAAGTATGCCAGAGGCGCTCTGGTAAGTCCGCGGGTGTAGTTGTATCTGCCCTTACCTCTCATCTCGCGGTGAGTATGGAAGTTCTTCAGCCTCTGCTCGAAATACGGAATCATAGCGCCGCAGTGATGCGTAATGAACTTCAGGCTGGGGAATTTCTGCAGTACCTGTCCGAATACCAGGTGAGTCATCGCCGCCGACGTCTCATAGGGCCAACCGAAAATGCTGTAAATCTCATACTGCGAGGCATTTCTGGTGGGATAATCCGTCACTGTATTTGGTCTCATGGGGTGAAGCAATATCGGCAGGTTGTACTCCTCCATCTTCTTAAACAGGGGCAGAAACTCCAGCTCGTCAAGGGGTTTGCCATTGATGCTGGTGCCTAATTGGATGCCCCTGAAGTGCAGGTCGTTCACTGTCCTGTCCAACTCATTCAGAGCCGCATCCATATCGTTCATGGGCAGGCTACCCACTGCGGCGATGAATCTATCGGGATACTTGAAGACCAGCTCAGCCAGTTCATCATTACCTATCCTGGCTAACTCAACCGCATCCTGCGGCTTTGCCACCGCCTCGACAAAGGGGAGCGTGAGGGTCAGCACCTGCACCAGGCCTTCATATTTGTCCATGAGTCTGAACCTGTTATCCAGGTCCGTCAACGTGGGAAAGGGCTCGACCATGAGCTGGTAAGGCTTGAAAACTTCCGGAGCAAGCTTTTTAGAGAGACCTTCTTTATATTTCGGGGGCAAAATATGGGGGAAAATATCAATTTTCACTGCAACCGCAATCACTTTCTGCCATTCTACTGCCTACAGTGAGGGTCACCGGTTAAAGCCAATTATTAGCAATGATACTCAAACAACGGTGCTTTGTCAAGGTAGACCAGGGCAGTGTATCTATCCTCGCATTACTTACTTTGAAAATAACTTTCCAGGCGACTTGGAGGCTGACCCTGTAGCCCGGGGACTCTATACGCAGGGCAACTGAATCCGTCATTGCGAGCCTCGACATAGTCGGGGCGTGGCAATCTCAGAACTTTGTACCACGGTCTTCTTTGAGAGTGAAACCGCATAACAACTATCGCAGATTGCTTCGTCATCCGCCTGAGGCGGACTCCTCGACCACCTTTTCTGGTAAAGCTGTCTTCGTTCTTCGTGGTGCCGATGGAACCGGCACGACAGGATTACTTTAATAACTTCAGGATTTTCCTGGCACTATCCGCAAATATCTTGTCTCTATCTGCCTCACTGATGTCCATTTGTTTTACTGCATCCATCGCCTGACGGAGGAAGAACTCTCCGCTCTGAGCACCATAGGGCATGTCAGTCCCAAAAATTATGTGGTCAGCACCAAAGAATTGATAGCCGCACATCAACCCGGATGGACGGATGTTAGCCGTGTCAGCGTAAAACTTCTTGAAATAGTCCAGCGGAGGTTTGGTAATCCTCGCGTATATTTCGCCACTCTGCAGCTCTGCGGCGTCGGGCATTATTGAGGCTCTTGACTCCAGAAACGGGAGCATGGCACCGCAATGATGGGTGATAAACTTGAGGTTCGGGAACTTTTCCAGAACGCCACTGTATACCAGACGTGCCATAGCCGCCGTTGTCTCATAGGGCCAACCAAAGCGGTGGAATATTCTGTATTTCGACCTGCTCTCGCTTTTGTAGTCGGCATAAGTTTCTTCTCTATAAGGGTGAATCCATAGCGGCAGGTCATACCCGGACATCTTCTCATACAAGGGCATAAATTCCAGCGCGTCCATGGGCTTATCAACTACAGGGGTAAGTACCTGCACACCGCGAAATCCCAGGTCTTTAATAGCTCTATCTACTTCTTTCAAAGCGGCATCAATATCGTTCATGGGCAGACAAGCTGCGGCGCAGACAAATCTATCCGGGTACCTGGCAACCAGCTCAGCCATACCATCGTTCGCCATTTTAGCCAGCTCAACGGCTTTTCCGGGTCCGACCACCATTTCAATAGGCGGCGCGGAAATAGTCAGCACCTGCTTCATATCCTCGAACTTATCCATGACTTTGAATCTTTCATTCATGTCCGACAACTGTAGATTGGTTTTTAGTGTATTCCGCCATGAAGAATTTGCCGGCAGTTCTTTAAGTAAGGCGTCCCGATATTTTTCCGGCACAACATGAGTAAAGACATCGATTTTTGATTGATTCTGCTTTGTCATCTTTGACTCCCTTCTTAAATATTACAATAAATTTTTTAAGTCTAAGTTTAAATAATCATTCTCCATTTTGTCCATGCCGCTTAAAACTCCATGTATTCTCATAATAAGCGGACTCGATGGCGCTGACTCGTTTTTCATCCCAGTCCGGCGCCCAGCCCAGACCGAGGTCCTCATTAATAAGGATAACGCTTAAATCGGTAAGCAAGGGTTTCCTCTCCAGTATGACGGTGATATTGCAGATTCTCTCCGGACTGCGGCAGTCGGTGCATTCACCTTTTACGGTGCAGGGCGTACCGTATTTCTTCCTTCTGGCATGGGCGGGCGCAAGCACATTCTTTATGCGGTCAATTGCTTGAGCCACGTCCTTTACGATTTTGTTTCTGCCTACTGGCAGTATGACCTTCTCAGCGCCGAAAATGGTGCCAGCAACCCTGTTCCCGACACGGTCTACGCTCACCAGCTTGCCATCCTGAGTCACAGCGTTACAGCTCGTTAGAAAAACATCAGTGCCTAAAGTCCTTCTGACCGTCTGAGAAAATAATCTGCTCTTTGCCGGGTCTTCTAATATGCCGATGGTTAGCTCCCGTGTAAAGGGGTTAGTTACATTGTTACCGCGCTTTATCAATTCCTCCAGAATGGCAGTCTGCCTGACGGTCGCCGAGTCACCCACCCCTATGCTAGCACCCGAAGGTATCATCTTAAGCATCAGTTCCCGTGCTTCAGTCCTGTCCCGGACGTAATGCGCACCAAATCCATTGACTTTTAAGGATTTTAATGTTGCCTCTATATCCGGCGTCATATCGGATACCATATTAATCCTCCCTCGTTAGAATCAGTATCATATCCATAATAATCCGTACGTCATCTCCAGCACAGGAGACGATGACGCTGGCTTTTCCCTTCATTATAACAGACCAGACGCAAGTAACAATGCATTCAGTACCCAGCACCAACCAGAAAGCCCGGATATCTTATTTGTAAACCGTCTAATTATGATAGATTTAAAATATGCACCACATTTTGGAGGCTGTTTATGGAAAGGCAAATTAACCGTTCAACACCCGATGAAATGAGCGTTACATTTCTATCTGAAGGTTACAGGCTGTTGGGAAACCTCCACCTTCCGCGCGAGAAGGCACCTGTTATTCTTTTTTCTCACGGGCTAGCCAGCAGTAAGGACAGCGAGAAGTGGGTCGCCTTAGCCTGCCGGCTATATGACGAAGGCTACGCGGTGCTGAGGTTCAGCTACAGAGGCTGCGGTCTGGGAGAAGAATGGAGCGAGGGTACTTCCGAGGATACCACCCTGACCTCCAGAGTCAGGGACTATGAAGCGGCGCTGGAGTTCTTGAGGTCCAGCGGCAAGGTGGATGCGAACCGGATTGGCGTAATAGGTAGCAGTCTCGGTGTATGCACGGCGATAGCCGCCGGCTCGCCCCTGGTAAAGAACTATGTCTTTCTGGCAACTCCACCCAGGATGATAGCCACCCCTGAGATGAAGGAGAGCTTCGAAAAGAAGGGATACTTTGAGTTCGCCAACAGCGGCGACCCCATACCGTTCAGAATCACCAGGGCTCTCTTCGACGACTTCCAGAAGTACAACATGTTCGAACTTATAAAGAGGATACAATCCCCGGTCCTCATGGTCCAGGGAAGCAAAGACCAGATTCCCATCAAAGACGTGCGCCGGCTCTATGACGGTGCAAACGAACCCAGGCGGCTGGAGATAATAGAGGGCGGCAGTCACTCCTTCATTGATAACCCCGAGCACCTGGCTAAAGTGATTGACCTCACTATAGACTGGTTCAAACGGTATCTTTAAAGATTGTTCAACAGCCAATCACCCTTGTCCTCTTTCCCACACACTTTTACCACAACTGTGACTCGCATTGCGTCAAAATAAACTGTTACCGAACAGGGCATGGTTGCCTCATAAATCCGGTTACCGAAACGTCTATAGTTTCATCCTTATTACCATGAGTATCTGAGTATATTATGAGTATATGTAGTTTCTCCCTCACCCCCTTTATCCCCCTCTCCCGCTTTCGGCGGACGAGGGGGAAGAGATTTTAGAGAGGGGGCGAAAGCCCCCGCTCTTTTCTTGCTCTCCCCCTTCCCTGAGCAAGGGAAGGGGGCCAGGGGGATAAGTTGCCAACCCATACTAAATTGATAAAAGATTGCAAGTTCGCTTCGGTAACACTATTATTGACACAACGATATCATTTTCGGTAACACTTATTATGAGTCAATGCGTACTTTGCGTTATACGCCAGACTATGCTATTCTATGACTGAAACAATCCTCCCCAAACATAATTAATTTGTTCCAGGTGGTGAAATGAGTCAAACAGTTAAAACCCTGAAGAAGATTGCCTCCGGAGACGAATACCGCGCACTGGAGGCGGCGATAAAAGAGCTTAATGCGGAGTCCATCTGCAATTCATACCTTCAGATTATGGGTATAATCGAGGAATCGGAGAAGGCGATACTGGAGCGCATCCAGAAGCTGGGGCGCCAGAACAAAGACACAGACTGGCAGAAGTGCCGCGCCGCCTTCGCCTCACGCAGTCGCTCGCTCCTGCCGCAGTGGCACTGGATTAACTCCGAGCTTGAGAAGCAGAAGATTATGGAAGGCATCGTATTCGGTTTCGGGACCAAGGGAGACCCGCTGGTCAGGACTCCTCAAGGCGGGGTAGTTGTTCTCAGTGGGGCAACACTTAAGGAAGGCGATAAAGTCAGATTCAGGGTGGTCGCAGAGGGCACCAAGATAGACTTCGGCAGAGTTATTGAGCTCAACGCCGATACCTTCTATATGCTCCTGACCCAGGAATCCCGTGATAAAGTGATAATGGCACTGAACTCCGTAAGGGACCGCATTGACGCCAGGCCCGCAAGCGCCGCCGAGCTAGGTGAGCTATTGAAGGAGCTCGCCGAAATAAAGCCGCTCACGGAAAAGCTCCGCGGCGAGGAGAAGGACAGGGCGCTCGCCAGGATTCAGGCGTACCGCAAGCGGTTGCTCAATTCATCCATGGAGAAGCTGGTCTTTGAATTTCTGGCTAAGCGGGAAGAGAAGCAGATAGAGGAAAGCTGTAAAGGCGACCCGGAACAGACCAGGCTGGCGCTCTCAGCGCCGGGGCTCTTCCGCTTCCAGACACAGAAGTCGCTCAAAGAAGAAATCCTTGCCGGGGAGAAGCCCAAAGGCTACTCCGAGATTATGGGCAAGCTGGAACAGAACCTGAACTCCATGCAGACCGCTCTCCAGCTAATGGACTTCGAGTCAACCATCGAAGAGGTCTATCCGACAGCCAAGAGGTATGTCGAGCGGATGGACCGGCTTTACGAGACGCTATCCAGAAAGGCGCTGGACCTCGCCTTCAAACTGGAGGCAGAGGATATACGCGACACGGCTCAAATCCAGTCGGCGATTGAGGAAGCCTTTTCACCGGACAACCTCGGTGCCGAGCTTAAACGGACTTTCCGCGGTGCCGAGGACTTCTTCAACCTGCGAAACTCAATCGGCGAACTGAGGAAGGGGCTGGGAAACACGGAAGGTGAAAAGGCGGAAGCGGCGATACATCTTTATCTGAAGCGCGTCATGGCTGGCGCCTTCGGCGAACGGCGTGCCACCCGCACCGCGTTTTCACGCTGAAACCCTGATTCAAGCGTACCAGCACCAAACATGACCCCTCTCTTTCCAGAGAGGGGTTCTTTTTAAAATTACCAATAACGTAGTTGCATCAGTCAGCGTTAATATGTTCTAAGGAAAATTGCGCTTCTCCTCTCCCTCGAAGGGGAGAGGAGACCGTTTATAACAATGATTTCTGCAATTGAGTACTACCCTGGCTCATGGCAGGCTACGAAGTGACCGGGCTTGAGCTCAGCTAGCTCCGGCTCTGCCTCACTGCACCCCTTACTTCCGCGCGGACACCGGGTGTGGAAGCGGCACCCCGGAGGCGGCTTCAGCGGTGAAGGCACCTCCCCCTGGAGCACAATCCGTTTCCGCTCCAGGTGCGGGTCCGGGACCGGCACTGCGGACAGCAGTGCCTCGGTATAGGGGTGAAGGGGGTGACACAGCAGTTCAGCCTTGTCCGCCATCTCGACTATCTGCCCCAGGTACATCACAGCAATCCTGTTTGAGACATGCCCTATCACAGCGAGGTCGTGGGCAATAAATAAAAAGGCGAGACCAAGACTATGTTGTAAATCCATCATCAAGTTCAGAATCTGAGCCTGTACCGATACATCCAGGGCGCTGACCGGTTCGTCAGCCACGATAAGCTTCGGATTCACCGCCAGGGCGCGGGCGATGCCGATGCGCTGTTTCTGCCCGCCGCTGAACTCGTGGGGATAGCGGTCGGCGTGTTCCGGCTCCAGCCCGACCTGCTTGAGCAGTTGTGCTACAAGCTCCAGCCTCTCCCGCTCGTTCTTCATGCCGTGGACAAGCAGGGCTTCACCGATGGAGTCGCCGATGGTCATCCTGGGGTCGAGGGAGGACTGCGGGTCCTGGAATATCATCTGCATCTCTTTCCTGAGCGCCTTCAGTTCCTTTCTGTCCCAGCCGGTGATGTCCTCACCCCTGTAGCAAATACTTCCGGAGGTGGGCTCTTCGAGGCGGAGCATGGTCCTGCCCAGCGTCGACTTGCCGCACCCGGACTCGCCGACCAGCCCCAGCGTCTCGCCCTCAGCAATATGGAAAGACACGCCGTCCACTGCCTTCACATCGGCGATGTGCCGGGAGAGCAGACCCGCCGTGACCGGGTAATACTTCTTCAGACCTTTTACCTCGACCAGTTTCCTGTCCACTTTAGATAGCTCTTACAATTCCATTTTCTAAGAGGGCTTATGCCCCTCTCCAACCACTGATGGAGCACACTGGTGACACGCCACCGTGTGGTCTCCGGATGCAACAACCTCTTCCGGTCTTACCGTGGCACAGAGCGGCAGCCTGCACTCACAGCGCGGGTCGAAGACACAGCCTTTTGGCGGATTAATCAGGCTGGGTATGGCACCCGGTATCGGTGTCAGCCTGTCCCGTATAGCCGAGACGCTGGGCAGGCAGTTGAGCAACCCGCGTGTGTAAGGATGCGTTGGATGGTCAAAAATATCCAGCGCACTTCCGGTCTCGACTATCCTTCCGCCGTACATCACCACAATCCGGTCGGCAAAACCTGCCACGGTGCCCATATCGTGCGTGATGAAAAGGATGGACATGTTCTTTTCACGTTTCAGGTCACGGAAGATGTCCATAATCTGAGCCTTAACTGTCGTGTCAAGCGCCGTGGTAGGCTCATCGGCGATGAGAATCTCGGGGTTGCACGACAGCGCCGCGGCAATCATCACCCTCTGCCGCATGCCGCCGGAGAACTGGTGCGGATAGTCATTTATCCTTTCGGCGGCTCTGGGTATCCCCACCTGCTCCATCAGCCTCAGGCTCTTCTCCATGGCTTCACGGTGTCCCAGCTTGAGATGTAGCTTTAACTGCTCCGCAATCTGGTCGCCGACAGTGAACACGGGGTTAAGGGAAGACTGCGGGTCCTGGAATATCATGGCTATCTTATTGCCGCGAATCTGCCTTAATCTGTCGTCGGGGCATTTCAGCAGGTCATCACCGCCGTATAGTATCTCACCGCCCATTATTTTCCCCGGCGGGCTGTCCAGGAGACGCAGTACCGAAAGGGCGACTGTGGTCTTGCCGCAACCCGACTCACCGACCAGGCACAGGCTCTCGCCGCGCCTCATATCGAAGCTGTCGCCATCCACCGCTTTGACCACGCCGTGGCGGGTAAAGAAATGTACCTTCAAGTCCTTGACCTTAAGTATGGTATTGTCCATGACCGCTTAGACCTGGCTCCGCGGGTCGAAGGCATCCCTGATGCCATCACCCAGGAAATTGAAGGCTAGTACCGTCAGAAAAAGCATAACGCCCGGCTCTACCGCTACCCACCACGCGGTGTCCAGTGTTCTCTGCCCGGCATTAAGGACAACTCCCCAGCTCGTTACCGTGGGGTCACCCAGTCCAATGAAGCTGAGCGCCGATTCGGCAAGAATAACGCCTGGTATAGAAAGCGTAGTAATCACAATCACGGAGCTAAGGACGTTTGGTATCAGATGCCGGAACACGATGCGGCTATCGCTGGCACCGAGTGACCTGGATGCCATGACGAACTCCCTGGTCCTTAAAGACAGCGCCTCGCTCCGCACCAGGCGCGCCGTTCCCGTCCAGCCGGTGAGACCTATCGCCAGGATGACGAAGGTGAGAGAGGGACCGAAGATGAAGATGATGAACACAAGAAGCAGGAAGAAGGGGAAGGTCATCATCACGTCGGTGAACCGCATCAGTGCGTTATCAACCCAGCCTCCCAGGTAGGCTGATAGCACGCCCAGAACGGTGCCGATAAGGATGGCGATGAGCGTGGCTAGCAGTCCGACCTGGAGGGATACCCTGGCGCCCGAGACCAGCATGGCAAGCATATCCCTGCCTTTATCATCGGTGCCCAGCGCATGCCGCCAGGTGCCGGGTATGTGTACGGTGGAGAATGTATCCGTCTTCACGTCATACACCGATTGAGTAATAGAAAAGCCTACCGGCGGCACGTTTTTCTCCTGGAATCTGACCTTCGTCGGGTCCTGGGTCAGGAAGGGACCTGCTATGGCGACAGCGACCAGAAAGAATATGAATACCAGACCAAAGACGGCCAGCCGGTGCCGCTTGGTCCTGTCCCAGTAGTACCTGGTCAAGCGCCTGCTGAGGTACAGCGGGTATATCCCGTAGAAGATAGCCAGAAGCGCAAAGACAATGTAAAAGTATCCCAGCGGCTCAAGGATACGGTCAACTGCGTAGATATCCAGCACCAGGACCAGGGCAAGAAGCATGAGCGCGCACAGGAACAGCAGGTTCCTCAGTCCCCCGACCTTATTGCCTATCTTTGTTAGCAAAGACACCCAACCTCAATCATAGCGTATTCTCGGGTCTAGCCGGGTATACACAATGTCTGTCGCCAGATTGGTAAGCAGGACTATCAAGGCGCCGATAAGGGTTATCGTTATCACCACCGGGTAATCGCTGGCGAAGACGGCGTTAAAGGAAATCCTCCCCAGCCCCGGAATGCCGAATATAATCTCGGTCAGATAGGCGCCGCCGAAGACCACGCCGCTCAGGTCAAACATGATAATAGTGATGATGGGCAGGATGGCATTTCTGAAGACATGCTTGCCGATTACCACCCGTTCAGGCAAGCCCTTAGCCCGGGCGGTCCTGACGAACTCCTTGCGCAGGTTCTCCAGCATCGCCGAGCGCACGTATCTGGTGTAGCCAGCCATCGCCCCCGTGCCCAGCGTGATGACCGGCAAGACAAGCGCTTTCAGATTAGCCAGGGAAAACAGGGTCAAACCGGTATCGTAGTAGGTCTTGAACCAGCCCAGTTGCACCGAGAATACCAGTATGAGCATTATCCCCAGCCAGAAATTGGGCACAGAGATGCCTATGAATGAAAAGAACGTAGCCAGGTAGTCCGTTTTGGTATACGGTTTTACCGCGGAGTAGATGCCGATTAAGATGCCCAGGATTGCCGAAAACAGCATGCTGAGCAGGATAAGCTGGAAGGAGTATATCCAGTGTTTCTGAATCAGCTCCATTACCGGCATCGAGGTACTGAACGACCAGCCCCAGTCGCCGCGAGCCAGATTGCTCAGCCAGTCAAAGTACTGCACATAAAGCGGCTTATCGAGACCGTAGCGCGCTTCGACGGCGGCTACCACCTGGGAAGGGTCGGCTGTCCGGGCAGACATGTTTGCCAGATACTTATCCGCCGGAGAGATGGGACCCACCCTTAAAAGAATAAAGGTGCAGGTAGCCACCCCCCATGCGATAAGTATCGCATAGAGGAGCCTCCTGATGACATAACCCTGTAATCCACCCTTTTTCACCAGTGCCACCCCGAATTACAGGTCAAGGCGCCGCAAAATACCATTCATGGTAGTTCCAGCCCATCCTCATGCCCGGGTCAATTCCCTGCACATTAGCCTGAATGCCGATATTAGCCCTCGGGAAAGATAAGAAATCAGCCGGCTGGTCGTCAGCTATGACCTGGCTTATCTCGGCGTACATCTTCTTGCGGGCTTCCTTATCCAGTGCTTCTTTTGACGCAATCTTGCGGAAAAGCTCATCTACCCTGGGGTTAGTGTAGCCCCAGAAGTTCAGCCCGCCATCGCCAGCGAAGAACACCCTTGAGCCTGAAGGCGCAATAGGATGCGTGGACAGTCCAATGACAATCATATCCCAGGTCTCCT
>JAUYDO010000106.1 GCA_030691835.1 Dehalococcoidia bacterium
TATTCTTTCGACCTTCTCCGGCGGATAATCCTGTACATGGGTTTTGAGCCGGTCAAAACCTGATGTCCACTTCTCCACAAACTCAGTATCGTATAAGTTTTCGTTTATAATGACGTTGAGCATACCCAGAGCTAACGCCAGGTCAGTGCTCGGTCTTGGCTTTACCCAGATATCAGCCTTCACGGTATACTCTGTTTCGGCAGGGTCAATCACTATCAGCTTTGCACCTTTTTTCAGTGCTTCAGTTTCAGCAACGTAATCCGAGATAATCGTTTGACTTGTATTCACTCCCCACATGATAATGCAAGCCGGCGGATACTCATAGTCCGATACCAATTTGTTTGTTCCCATGGTCAGCAGTGCGGCGTTGAACCTGGGTTGAAAACAGGTGTGAGCCATCGAGGAGGAATTGGGCAAGCCAAAATAATTGACGAAGCGGGTAAAATACGAATCATGGTGCCCCTTGGCACAGCCACGAATAAAAACTATTGATTCCGGTCCGTATTTTTCTTTGGTCTTGTTCAGCTCAGAGGCTATCGTGTCGAGGGCTTCGTCCCAGCTAATCCGCTGCCACTTACCCTCTCCTCTTTTCCCGAGCCTTTTCTGGGGATATTTCAAGCGGTCGGGGCTATAAAGGTATTCCAGTGAAGCAAGGGCTTTGGCACAGAGCGCGCCTTTGTTTACCGGGTAGTCCGGGTCTCCTTCCACCCGCACCGGCTTACCATTGCTCATGTGCACCAGCACGCCACAACCGTCTATACAGAATTCACACGTAGTTTTTATTACTTCACCAGTTGCCATCGTCTTCACCTCCATGCCTATTTGCAGAGTGCTCCTGGATTTTGGAAAGACAAACGTATGTTTTATTTATGTTCTGCCAATACTTTTATCTTATCTTCTTTGCCTCTTTTTCCATACAAAAAAAGAAAGCGGCAACTTTGTGAGTCATTATATCAGAACAAAAGACTAAAAACCATGCGCTCATTTACAGCCATCGCCCTTATACGATATATTCTGTGAGTAATACTAAAATGGATTCTTTTCAATTTACGTCTGGAATAAAAGGTAGTTGCACTTTCTAGTGTAGTGTCTTACAAATGCCTTTACAGTTTCTGTCATTCCGGACTTGATCCGGAATCCATGTTGCCCTCTGGATTCCAGCCTGCGCTGGAATGACAGCAACACGCTTTCATACGTCAAGATATATCCGAGACACTACACTAGCCGAGGGCGCGGCTCAGTGTCTTTTGCAGTTGCTCGAAGTCAAAGGGTTTGACGATGTATGTCGCTTTGTTGGCGGAAAGGAAGTTCTGTGTGTCCTCCCCCATTACATCACCGGTGATGACCACGATTTTTTCGGTCAGGGAAGGGGTCTCCTTTTTTATCCTGTTATATAGCTCTATACCGGTCATACCCGGGAGCTTGATGTCCAGTATTATCAAGCGGTAGTCATTACTCTTTAGTTTCGTCAGGGCGTCGCTGGCATTATCCACCGTGTCCACGGTATGTCCGTCATCGGTGAGTATCCGGACGAGATAGCGCTGTACCATCGGTTCATCGTCAACAACCAGTATCCGGGAGCTTGCCGTCTTTTCGGATTCGGCGGGTTGCGGCTGTACCGCACCGGGCGCCTCATTTATGGATATTATTGGCAGTTCCACGTTAAAAGTCGCTCCTTCCCCCAGCTTACTTCTGGCATAAATCTTGCCTCCGTGCTCGGTAACTATCCCGTAGCATATACTCAAGCCAAGACCAGTCCCCTGTCCCACTTCCCTTGTGGTAAAGAAAGGTTCGAATAGCCGTTTCATATTCTCCTCCGGTATCCCCGGTCCATCATCAGTAAAAGACGTCCTGATGATGCCGTTCTCCGTTTCAGTTTTAACCAGGAGCTTGCCTTTTCCGTGGGCAAGCTTCATCTCCGTCTCAGCGTTAAGGATAAGGTTCAGAAACACCTGCTGGAGCTGACCGGCGTCAGCCAAAGTTGTGGGGAGCTCCGGGTCGAACTCCGTGGCGATGTCTATGTTATGGGCTTTCATGTGATAGGCACGGAGGTCGAGGGTAGTTCTGAGGATGTCGTTGATGTTGACGTGCCGCCGTTCGGGCTTCTGCTGGCGGGCGAAGGTAAGCAGTCTTGCCACGATGCTGGCTACCCGCTGGGCGCCGTCGTAGATAATCTCCACATCCTTTTTGATGTTTTCAGGGATATCCTTTTTTATCAGCAACTGCGAGAATCCGACGACGCCGGTGAGAGGGTTGTTTATCTCATGAGCGATGCCCGCCGCCATCTCGCCCACCGTAGCCAGGCGGCTCGCCGCGTGTGCCCTCCGCTCATATTCCTTTCTCGATATCTCCATCTGCTTGCGTTCGGTGACGTCTTCCGTAACCAGCACATATCCGGTGATAGCACCGGAGGCGTCCCTCAGCACCGCGGAGCTGAGCTCAGCCGGGAACTCGGTGTCATCCTTTTTCAGAAGTGCGCACTCGATGAGTCGGACGCCTTCCTGGACGGCTTCCTTCAGGCTCTGCGTTGTCCGTGTTCGGTCTTTCTCGGCTATCAGCCCGAAAACGCTCTGTCCGATAAGCTCGTCTTTGCTGCTATAACCGTGCATGTGGATAGCCGGACTGTTTACCTCGGTGATAACCCATTGCGGGTCAGAGATAATAATGCCCTCGGTCATAGACTCGAACATGCGGCGCAGTTTTTCTTCCGATTCCCGCAACGCTTTCTCTGACTGCCTGGTTTCCTCATAGAGGCGCAGGTTATCCATGTGTGTAGCCACCTGGTTGGACAAGCCGACCAGCAATTGCTGGTCTTCCACATAGTAGGGAAGACCGGACAGTTTGGGGCCCAGTATAAGAACTCCCGGAAGCCGTCCCGTCCGTGTTTTCATGGGCATTATCAGGCTGGCTGAAACGCCATTCAGGACTTCCCTCTCTGACGGAGACATACTTCGGAGCTGTGGTATCATATCGATGTCCCCGTACGGCAGTACGGCATCGGTGTGTTTCAACCACCTGAGCAGAGCACTGCGGCTATTCAGGGAGATGTCTGAAGCTGATTTCTTCCCGCCGGCGGAAGCAATGCACTTGAAATCACCCGTATCGGACTCGGGCAGGAGCAGATAGACACCCTGCGCTCGCAGGGCTCCGGCAAGCAGGTCGCACATGGTGGATGCCAGCCTGCCGGATTCCGCAAAGCTATGGGTGCTGCCAAAGAACTCCAGGGCTTTCATGAAACCGTACCTGCCGCCATAGAACCATCTGTCGATTCTTTCCTGAGCCCACCTCCATATAGATGGCACCACCAGGGCGAGTAAAAGGAGGAGCAATAAGAAGGTCCAGATTCCAAACTCCAGCTCTATAAGAGCAGTAGTCGCCAGAAGGAATATGACCAGGAAGGGAATAGAGATTATAGCACTTGTCATGAAGTAAGCCAGGCTCCGGCGCATGATGACGCGTATATCCAGCAACCTGTGCTTGACTATGGCTACCGTGGTCAACATGCAGAAGGCTATGTTGCCCACTATAAGGCCCGGGTACAGGGTCAGTCCCATCATCGGCAGGATGTCGAATACGCCTCCTACCAGCATAAAAATAATACCGATGAAGATGTATGCAATACGGTTCCTGTGTTCGGCATCCCCGGCGGTGCGGTAGCTTCTGACAAGCACCACCATGGTCATGACGGTGAGAGCGTAGGAGAAAAAGATGACGAAGTACCACACAGGTCCAAGGACCGGGACATAGCCGTAGGACTTCAACTGCATGCTTTTAAGAGCAAGACCGGTAGGCGCCAAAAACAGAATAAGCAAGCAGACAAAATATAGTAGCGGAAGCACCCAGCTCCTGACTTCTCTAAAGGTGTACCGGATGGTGAAGTGGAACAGTAGCACCGCATTAATGGCTCCTAACGGGGCAAACCACTGTTCCCAGAAGTACGCATGGTCGAGGTCAGGACTGGCTCTCATGGCGAAGATAAACACACCCCACGTGGCGAGACCTATAAGAAAGCAGGCAAAGAGCCGGTTAGTGGAACTGCGGGCGTTTGCCGTGAGAACCACGACCATCAGCAGAACGCTGAAAAAGGTCAGCACCAGTGGAGTTATTAAGTATGCTCCTATCACCGTGCCCTCTGTATCTCTTTAACGATTAATTAGCTCCATCATTATGGCGTCTGAAGGGTTCATGTGCGGAGGCTTGAGGTGAGCCAGGTCAGCCCCCGCCTTCCGCTTTGCCTCGTAGTATTTCTGGAAGCTGCCCGTCGGTATTATGCTTACCTTAAGGCCCCGTAATCCAAGGTAGTTTAGCAGGTCACTGTAGTTTTTGTCTATCTCTGCCAGGTTCTTATTGATTGCCTTCTCAAGGTCTTCTACCGGTATCTCCTGCCGCAGTTCGATGTATACGTGTACGATTGGTTTGTCTTCTTCGTACTCCTTTCGAGCGCACCAGTCTTCGTATTTTACGCCGGTGTTGGCAATAGCCTGCCAGATGGTCTTCTCATCGAGTCTGGAGAAGCCGGCTATATCAATGATGTCGCTGGTACGGCTCTGGAAAACGAGCTGGGGCAGTACTATGCCTGACTCCCGGTCTTCCAGCGCCACCACTTTAACGATATCACCCAGCTTGTATCTGAAGAAGGGCATCCCGTGAAAACTGGTGAGGACTACCTCATAGCATTCGCCCGGTTTGACCTCGTCCAGCAATACGGTGCGTGGCTGGTGGTTGTTATCTTTCCGGTTATTCAGCCACTCCGATTCACTGATAAACTCGAGGAAGCAGGAATACGGGAGAGGCGTCATTGCCTTCTTGTTCCATGACTGCATGGCTATAGTCCCTGCCTCCGTGGCAACATAGACCTCGAACGGCGTCCTGCCCCAGTATTTTATCAGTTGCTCCCGGTAGATGCCCGTCTCCATGCCGTAGCAAACGAGCCCCTTCAGCCGCCAGAAGTCCTTTGGCAGTAAAGACCTTTTCTCCCGTTTGCTCCGTATCAAAGCTATGAGTATCCGTGACATTATCCTGGGATGCAACATGTGCCGGTTGAATTTCATCTGTGGCGAGCCTTCGCTCAGGCGCTCCCCTATCCTGATCATCACGGCGGTCAGGGAGGACACGAAGTCCACGCCGGTGCGGAAGGCAATGCGCAGTCCTGCCTGTATGCGCTCGTCAAAGGAGGCGTTTGCGTATTTATCCAGTGGAGGAATAGCCTGAGCTCCCAGCCTATCAATCATGAGTGGAGCGAGGATGCCGGAGAAGTACGGCGCTGGCGGCATGTTCAGCAGTACTTTCATGCCGTTCCTGATGTTGATTTCGCCCTTCCGGTTGGCACTGGCGAGAATAGACATCCCGATAGCGGCATTCAGCATGTGTTCCATCGCGGCGCGGGTGATGGGCACCCATTTGGTACTGCCGCCCCTGCCCGAGGTGTGCGCCCAGCAATACGGCTTGATAGCCAGGGCGGACTCCTTTTTGTCGCCAAGTAAAGGCGCATAGTCATCATACGTGGTAAAAGGAACAAGGCGCCGGAATTCGGCTACGCTGGTGGGTTTTTCAGGCATAAACTTGTTGGCTAACGGGCTATTATAGACCAGGTCAATATGGTCCATGAGCAACTGCTCTTGCATTTCCATGAACTCCGTGATGGACAGGTCCAGGAAGCCACAGTACTTTCTCCACAGTCTTTCCCGGTTTCCGGATTGAAAGTTCTCTCGCATTGTTAACATCGACTTGTCTCCTTTTCCCCATCTCCCTGAGCAAAACAGGTTAACTATAGGTATCAATCACATTAAAAATCTTAAACGGATTCCGGTGCACCGCTCCATAGCGCCTTCACTCCGGCTCTCCCCTGGGCGTGAAGGCGGCGACAACGTCCAGTATCTGGTCACTGCCAAAAGGCTTTTTCATGACTAAAAAGGGACCGTGTTCCATGGCTTTTGCCATCAGGTCACTGTTTGGGTAGCCGGTGATAATTGCCACTGGCACCTGTTTGTCTGTCTGCCTTATCTGGCGGAAAAGTTCGCTACCGTCGATAACCGGCATCACCAGGTCAAGGAAAATCAGGTCGAATTTCTGTCTGGATAGCAGTTCGACCGCGCCGGTGCTGCTGATAGCGGTAGTGACTTCATAGCCATAGTCCTGCAGGGTCGCTACAAATAAATGCCCTACTACCGGTTCATCATCTACGACCAGTATTTGCATCTTTCTCCCTACTGCCTTACCAGCCAGCCATCGGTCAATCTGCTCCTTATTAAATCTGAACTGTCTACCCACCTTGATTGCCGGTATTTCCCCCCTGGCGGCTTTGCGCACCACCGTCACCGGGTTCAGCTTCAGATATTTCGCCAGTTCCTGTCCGGTAAGCAATTCTCCCATATCGCCCTCCAACGGTTCAGAAATAAATCCTCATGTTCAATGGCATGAATCTTATATCATATTATTTGATATTTGTCAATATTTTATAACATTTTATAGCATAATATAGTATTTAACAATATTCATTTAAAAATTCTGTTTTTACACCCCCTCACCTTAATCCTC
>JAUYDO010000124.1 GCA_030691835.1 Dehalococcoidia bacterium
TCTATCATGTCTCTTGTCAGAGACACCACAATGTATGAAAATATTCGTTAGCTTATCCCTTCTCCCTCGAGGGGAGAAGGTTAGAGCCTGCCCCGTACCTGATACGGGGATGAGGGTGAACCCCTCACCTTAATCCTCTCCGTTCGGCTGAGCTCACGACGAAGCCCACAAGGGGCGAGGAGACTATTAACTTCCTATTTTCATAACAATGACGAATTGATGAGTCATTTACTAAGATATTCCTTTCCTTTTTGCGCAGGAGCTCAGATTAAAGTACTAACGCCTAGTGCGTCTGCTGTGCTGGCGCATCATCGCCTTAAAGACGTCGCTGACCTGCTCTTCCCTCATCTCTCTGCCGGTCACCTTGAGGAAGACGTCATCGAGGCTGGGGCGGCGCAGGCTGACGCTCAGTATCTTGGTGCCGAACTCCTTGATGAACACGGGCAGGAACTCCTCGCCCCTCTCCACTTCGAAGGTCAGTCCGGCGTCGTCGTGCCTGGCTTCAAGCTGGTAGCGGCGCTTTATCTCTTCGGCGGCTCTGGTGTCATCGTCCGTCTTCAGCGTGATGATGTCTCTCCCGACCGATATCTTGAGTTTCTCCGGCGTGTCCATCGCCACCAGCTTGCCATGGTCGATGATGGCGATGCGGTCAGCCTTGTCCGCCTCGTCCATGTAGTGTGTGGTCATGAAGATGGTTGTTCCCTCGCTGTCACGCATGTCCAGGATGTAGTCCCATATCCGGTTGCGCGTCTGGGGGTCGAGTCCCAGGGTCGGCTCGTCAAGAAACAGCACCTTCGGTGAATGCAGAAGTCCTCTCGCCAGCTCTAGCCTCCGTTTCATGCCGCCGGAGAAGGTGCGCACCTCGCTGTTCCTCTTGTCCCAGAGCTCCATCATATTGAGCAGTTGCTCGATTCTCAGTTCACGCACCCGCGACGGCACGTTATAGACCATAGCGTGGAAGCGCATATTCTGGATTGCGCTCAGGCGCTCGTCAAGGCTGGGGTCCTGGAAGACCAGCCCGATTGACTGCCTGACCTGGCTCTGTTGCCGGGCTACATCATAGCCGGCGATAAAAGCCCTGCCTGAGGTAGGCTTGAGCAGGGTGCAGAGGATATTTATAGTCGTGGTCTTACCGGCGCCGTTGGGTCCCAGGAAGCCAAAAAGCTCCCCCTCCGCCACGTTAAAGCTTATGTCGTTCACAGCGGCAAGGTCGCCGAATTTCCTGACCAGGTTTTCAACAACAATAACGTAATCAGGCATATTGTATCAGTCCGCCAGGTTTTGCTCTATTTGATTGTAACATTTTTGGGATAGCCTCAGAGAATCCGGGATTTCTGAAACTCAGGCAGTCACTCTATCTCTCCGGTCTTATTTGCTGAGTATATCTTCAATTTCTTTACGGGCTCGATTCAGCACATCTCGGACTTGCTCTAACTGCTCGGACTGCTGTAGCTTGCCGTCACGAGCACCGTGAACCAGGGTTTGAACCATGTCATGCAGTTCTCTGAAGAGGTCACGCACCTCATGTTTGAACGGGTGCTCAAACCGCCTGCCAAAACGTTCATGGATATCATGGACAGTTTTGCGATTCTCGTCCAGGTATTTTCGTCCCTCATCGGTAATCTCATAGACCTTTTTGCCGCCGTCCGGCTTTGAAGCAACATAGCCCATATCCTCCAGCATCTGGAGAGTGGGATATATGGAGCCGGGACTCGGTGCATAGAAGCCGCTTCCTTTAGCTTCCATGTCTTTCATTATTTCGTAGCCGTGCTTGGGTTTATCCTTTAACAGGTCAAGAATAATAAATTTCACGTCACCCCGTCCGAAAAATGGGTGACCGCCTTCTCCCAAATGAAACTTACGCCACATTTTACACACCCTGTAATATTATGATATATCGTGACGATATATCTTGATATTACTATATTATAGTTATCGACGGTTTGTCAAGGTATTTAAACCATTATTTTCCCGCGAAACTCATTTCGCGGGTGCCTCAACCATTATCCATATACCAAGCCGGAACAAAGTTGCTGACGCCCTGCTATTCCGGTTATTTGCCCTAATCGAAAGGTTGAACTCCCGCACATATGCTAAAATGTTTGCATATGAGTTACGAGGCGGATATTACCATTATCGGCGCCGGAGCGGTGGGGCTGGCTATCGCCGCGGAGCTTGCTCGCCATAGAAAAGACATACTGGTGCTGGAGAAGAATGAGTCTTTCGGCAGGGAGACCAGCAGTCGGCACAGCGGTGTCATTCACTCCGGCATCTACTATCCACAGGGCTCGTTAAAAGCGAAACTCTGCGTGGCGGGAAACCGCAAGCTGTACCGGTTGTGCCAGAGATACGGCATCGGTCACGACCGCCTGGGCAAGCTGATTGTAGCCGTCTCCAAGGACGAACTGCCCGAGCTGGAGTCACTTTATAAGAAAGGTGTGGCTAATGGCGCCGAATCCCTGCGTCTAATCTCAAAGAGGGAAGTCAATGCCCTCGAGCCATATGTGAGCGCCATAGCCGCCCTCTGGTCGCCGGACACCGGCATCATCGATTCATACGCCCTGATGCAGTGCTACGAGGTTCAAGCCGTAAGTAACGGGGCTCAAATAGCTTTCAAAACTAAGGCGGTCGGCACAGAAAGAGTGGCGTCTGGCTATAAGGTAGCAGTCGAGGATGAGTCAGGCACTTTTTCATTTGCCAGCAGGGTTCTCATAAACTGCGCCGGACTCTATAGCGATAAGGTGGCAGAGATGGCGGGCATAGACGTGGACAGGGCTGGCTACCGACTGCACTACTGCAAGGGCGAGTATTTCAGCGTCGGCGGTGGCATGAACAGGCTGGTGAAGCGGTTGATTTACCCGGTGCCGCCGGAGTCAACCGGTGTTGGCATCCATGTCACCCTGGACCTCGATGGCAGGATGAAGCTGGGTCCCGATGCCTATTACGTTGATGAGATAGACTACACCGTTGATTCACGGCACAAGCAGACATTCTACGAGGCGGTGAAGAGGTTCCTGCCCCAACTTGAGCCTGATGACCTGGAGCCGGACATGGCGGGCATCAGACCCAAGCTACAGGCGCCGGGCGAGGACTTCAGGGACTTCGTGATTCGCGAGGAGAGCGATAAGGGACTGCCGGGCTTCATCAACCTCATCGGCATCGAGTCGCCGGGCATCACCGCCTCTCCGGCGATAGCCGAATACGTGAGCGGGATGGTCAAGGAGCTCCTGGGCTAACATCCCGGATGTCAGCCAAAGGACTCCTCGCAATGACAGCCATTCTTCTGCCTCTTGAATAATACCTCCCATTTGTTATATAATTCGCCCTACCATAGCATTTTTTCAAAAAATATTTTGGGGGTGTATGAATGAAATTATCCTGTATGCAAGAGCATCTTAACTGGGGACTCAACGTAGTCCAGCGGGCGGTAGCCACGAGGGCAACTCTGCCCATAACCCAAAACGTCCTCATAGCTACGGACCAGTCCCGTCTGAAGCTGGCCGCTACCAACCTGGAGCTGGCAATCACCTGCTGGCTCGGAGCCAAGGTGGAGGAGGAAGGCGCAATCACCGTGCCCGCCAAGCTCCTCACCGAGTTCATAAGCACTCTGCCCGCTGAAAAGGTGGACATCAACCTCGCTCCCAAGACCAAGGTGCTTGAGCTCCGGTGCGCCCGCTATGCCGCTCGCATCAGCGGTGTCGACGCCAGGGACTTCCCGCCCATTCCCGTTGTTGAGGAGGGTATAAGCACCAAAGTCGAAGTGGAAACCCTGCGGCAGGGCATCAGCCACGTCATCTTCGCCTCCGCAGCGGACGAGTCCCGCCCGGTGCTCACCGGTGTTGACACCAAGTTCGATGGCGAATCACTCACCCTCGCCGCCGCCGATGGCTTCCGCCTCGCCGTCTATAAACTGCCCCTTGCCGCAAAGGTGGGGCAGAGCGTCGAGGTCATTGTCCCGGCAAAGACCATGGCTGAGCTTAACCGGCTACTGGCTGAGCAGAAAGACCCAGTCGAGATACTGGTCAACCCGCGCAAGAGCCAGGCGCTCTTCAGGTTGAAGAACATCGAGATGGTCTCCCAGCTTGTCCAGGGCACCTTCCCCAAGTACGAACAGCTAATACCGCAGAGCTCCACCAACCAGGCGACCGTTGATGTCTCCGAGTTCCTGAGGGCAACCAGGACGGCGGCTATCTTCGCCCGCGACGGCAGTGGCATTGTGCGCATCATAGTCACCCCCGGCGGTGAGCTTACGCCGGGCAAGATGACCGTCTCAGCCCGCTCCGAGGAAATCGGCGATGATGTCGGCGAGATTGACGCCGTGGTCAAGGGCGAGGAGGCGAAGATAGCCTTCAACGGCAAGTACCTGACCGATGTTCTCGGCGTCATCGGCGAGGCGCAGGTGGCGCTGGAGACGACCAGTCCCTCGAGCCCCGGCGTTCTCCGCCCCGTCGGCTCGGACAACTACATCCACGTCATAATGCCGATGTTTGTCCAGTGGTAAGATAATTGTAATTTAGGATATAGTAGGTTCAGAGGTGTAGTGGCATGAGCGCAAGTAAGCAGGAGCTAAGGAAAGTCGTTGGAGAACTTACTGAGGATGAGAGCCGAATACTTTTGAGATTTGCGGAATGGCTTCGAGAGCAAAAAGAAGAGCTTACTGATAAAGAGCTTGCCATACTGCGTAGAGGGGAACGGCAGATTCGTAAGGGAGATTTTGTATGGTGGCGGGATGTCAAACGAACAAACGTTTAGGGTAGCTTTATCCAGGGAAGCTTATAAATATTACACGAAGGTTAGCATAATTACTGCTGAAAGGCTTGATAAGTGTTTCGCTAACCTTGAAAACGAGCCAATTACGGGGTCAAACATAAAACCTCTCAAGCAAATGGCAGGGAAATACAGGTATAGAATCGGAAATCTCAGGGTAATTTATGAGATTGATATTATAAAAAGAACTGTCAATGTAATTGCCATTCTACCTCGTGGACAGGCATATAAAAAATAAGTCTTACGGGTAGTCCTTGGAATCGGGAC
>JAUYDO010000128.1 GCA_030691835.1 Dehalococcoidia bacterium
CAGAATGACATGAATTTAGTACTTTTAGGGCAAGGCTCCCTTGATGGGAGAGGTTAGAGCCTGCCCCGTACTTAGATACGGGGTGAGGGTGAAATTGTGCCCCCTCACTCTTCCGCCAGAGGCGGACTCCCACGTTGGGGAGAGAGGATTGCTGGTAAGTTGGCACGTTTCGCGGGAGACTCATGTCTTTGTGCATACTTGACAGATAAAGCGATAGCTCATTATGCTTAGTTGAAGTCGCAGGTAAATATGGAATAGTCTGTCTTCGGAGGACATGATGGTAAACAAATACGAGATAAACGCATTAGCCAAGGAAGAACCGTGGCGAATGTTCAGAATAATGGGAGAGATGGTGGAGGGGTTCGATAAGCTGACGGGAATAGAGCCGGCTATCAGCGTGTATGGCTCGTCCCGCTGTAAACCGGGTCAGTATGACTATGAAAAGGCGAGGGAGATAGCGCGCCTGCTGGGTCAGCAGGGCTTCAATATTATAACCGGCGGCGGTCCCGGAGCTATGGAAGCCGCCAACCTGGGCGCTATGGAGGCGGGGGTTAAATCCGTAGGATTGAACATCGAGTTGCCGGAACAGCAGATATGCAACGCTTATACCACGTTCTCCATCACCTTTCACCACTTCTTCGTGCGCAAGGTGATGCTGGTGAAGTACTCCACCGCCTTCGTCATCATGCCCGGCGGTCTGGGCACTCTGGATGAACTGACCGAAGTGCTTACCCTTATCCAGACCAAGAAGATGAAGCCCTTTCCCGTTATCCTCTTCAACTCGAAGTACTGGGAAGGCTTTCTGGGCTGGATGAAAGACATTGGACTGGCACAGGGGTATTTCCTGGAGACGGACCTTCAACTGTTGCGATTAACCGACCTTGCCACCGAGGTGGTGGACATCGTGCGGAGCTGGTACCTCAGGCAGTCGATTATCGGGCGGCAAGCGATATCATGATTAAGCTCACCTTTCACGGGGCAGTCCGCAATGTCACCGGTTCCATGCACCTCGTTGAATTGGACCAGCGCCGTATACTCCTGGACTGCGGTCTCTACCAGGGTCGGCGCAAGGAGACCTACGAGCGCAACCTGAACTTTCCTTTTGACCCCTCGACGCTGAACGCGCTGGTGCTATCTCACGCTCATATCGACCACCTGGGTAACGTGCCGAACCTGGTAAAGCGCGGTTTCTCCGGCGATATTCACCTTACTCTTGCCACCGCAGACCTGGCGAACGTCATGTTGCACGATGCGGCTCATCTCCAGGAGAGCGATGCTAAATTTGCCAGCAAGGTGCGACAGCGCCATAACCAGCCGCCTGTCGAGCCCCTGTTTGTGACGGAGGATATAGCTCCGGTGCTGGAGCTCTTCGAGACTCACAGCTATAACCGCTGGTTCAAGATGATGGATGGGGTGCGCGCCATCTTCAGAGAAGCAGGTCATATCCTTGGCTCCGCAATTACGGTTATGGTGCTGGACGACGGCGGCAAAGATGTGTCCATATGCTATACCGGCGACCTGGGCAGGAAGGACCTGCCCATTATCCGCGACCCGGCGGTAGTGAATGACGCCGATGTGCTGATTATCGAGAGCACCTATGGCGAACGGCTTCACGGAGACATACGTGCCGTGCGGGAGAAGCTGGCGCGCGTTGTCAATGAGACTATCTCCCGCGGCGGCAAGATACTGGTACCTTCATTCGCGCTTGAGCGGGCGCAGGAGCTGATATACACCCTTCACCGGATGAGGCTCGACAGGCAGATTCCGGAGTTCCCTGTCTATGTCGACAGCCCGCTGGCTACAGACGCCACGGCGATATTCCGCCTGCACCCCGAGTGCTTCGACAGGGAAATTAACGAGTTCATGAACACGGTGGATGACCCCTTCGGCTTCCGCTATCTCCGCTACGTGAGCAGTGCCGAGGAGTCCAAAGCGCTCAACGACATTAAGACCCCGATGATGATTATCGCTGGGTCGGGGATGGCGGAAGGCGGGCGTATCCTGCACCACCTGAAGAACAATATAGAAGACCCGCGCAACACCGTTTTGATTGTGGGCTGGCAGGCGGAGAACACGCTGGGTCGCAAGATTGCCGAAAAGTGGGAGAAGGTGCCCATCTTCGGCGAGCCGTACCGGCTCAAGAGCCAGGTGGAAGTCTTCGACGAGTTCAGCGCCCACGCCGACCGCAACGACCTGGTGTCATGGGTGAGCCACGGCAAGAACAAGTGGCGGCAGGTATTCATAGTTCACGGTGAAGAGAGCGCTTCCATGTCTCTCGCCGAGGCGCTGAGGGAGCTCGGTTTACATAATGTTATTGTCCCGGAGCCGGGACAGAGCTTTGTAATCTGAATAGTATGTGTTCCAATGTCATTCTCGAGGAGTCCGCCAGAGGCGGACGACGAAGAATCTCCTGTCTTAAATAGTATAGAGAGATTCTGAGCGTAGCGAAGAATGACATCGAATTTGTTGGCCTTGACCGTGAATGTCAGCCAGAGTATAATCTATTCTGGAAAGAGCATCATCCTCAGGGCTTTTCTCGCGTTCAGGGGTTCACCCTGAATGGTTTACCCTGAAGGGCTCGTAGCTCAGAGGTTAGAGCCGGCGGCTCATAACCGCTTGGTCGCAGGTTCGTATCCTGCCGAGCCCACCACAAAAGTGATAACATTAGCATTTATCTCATATATTACGTAGGGGTTTTGACCCTTCTACATCATCTGGGATTCCACTTTGGTAC
>JAUYDO010000131.1 GCA_030691835.1 Dehalococcoidia bacterium
CCACCGCTGCCGGTGCTATCCCCGCCGGAATCATATTGACCGTGCCTACTGTAGTCGCCGGTGCCTACCAGGTACGGGCTGACATACCTAACGGCGGCACTGTAGAAGCATCGGCAAGCTTCACTGTATCCACCACCACGAGTGGAGGCGGCGGAACACCCGTTCCAACACCGACGCCAACTCCGACACCGACAACGGTAGTGATGCCTACGCTGGTCCAGATAGGCGCCGCAGGACTGAGTGAGTACCTTGATACTCAGGCAATGGCAATGGGGCCCATACAGGTTACAAGCGATAACGGCATCACCATTTTAGCTGTCCCCATACGTACCAGGATGCTCGATGCCTCAAGTAACCCGCTGACCTTCGTTGAGATTAAGGTACAGCAGTCACCCCCGGCTCCTACCGCTGGTTACTCCCTGATAGGTACGGCCTACGACTGCCTTCCGAACGGCGCTCAATTCCAACCGGCGATAACTTTGAGTATTGCCTATTCTCCGACCAACGTACCCACAGGCGTAAGCAAGCAGGACATGGTTATTGCTTACTATGACGGAAGCAAGTGGGAACCGTTGCAAACCACGCCCGACCCCGCTGCCAACCTGCTAAGCGCCAGCGTATCACATTTCACTCAATTCACCATTCTGGCTAAGCCTCCAGCAACACCGGCACCGTCACCGTCACCAACACCAAAACCATCGCCGTCTCCTCTGCCCAAGCCAACGCCGACTACGCCTACACCTACAGCGACGGCCACTCCATCACCCTCGCCTTCACCTACGACAATTATCGTTCCACCTACAACAAAACCACCGGCTAAGTCGTCAGAGCCGCCGTGGCTCCTTATTGGCGGCGGTGTTGGGGGGCTGATACTGGTTGTCCTGATAGTATACCTGTACCTCGCACGGCGACGTAGCTATTACTAAGAGAAACTTACGCGCAGAACAATGCGGTTTGTATCGGGGAAGAGCGGGAGTTCAATCTGTATCTGGACTTCTCGTCTTCCCCGGATACATAATCTCAATCGAGTCCTTCCATTGAAGTGCTATTTTCATTTCATCTCCCGCAGAGGTCGAGAAATAATGGAATCGTGACGTAACCCACCATAATAATATTTTTTGGTGGGTTGCACTTCGTCTCGATTTCATCGGGACTCCGTTTCACCCACCCTACGGCTGAAAATTGAGGCAAGTTAGCCTCACCCGGTGCACTTGACAGTTGAATTCAGACTGTTATATGATACCTAGTCAGTCTAGGTAGTAGGTGCTAATGATGACGTCGCAGAGGAAATTCAAGCCGCTTGGCGAGCTAATAAGTTTGACTGGCAAAAGGGCTATCGTCACCGGCGGCGCTATGGGCATCGGCTTTGCCATCGGCTACCGGTTCGCTGAGGCGGGTGCCGTGGTAACCATAGTAGATGATAATACGGAAAAGGGTGAAAAAGCGGCTCAAGAGCTGACCGGCTACGGCTACAAGGTCTTATTTGTCCCTTGCGATGTCGGCAAGGAAGAAGATGTGCAGAGGGCGGTCAGGTCGGCGGTGGAGAAGACGGGCGGTGTCGAGATACTGGTGAACAACGCCGGCATCTTCCCCTGTATCCCGTTCACCGAGACCACTGCCGCCGACTTCGAAAGAGTGATGACGGTAAACCTTAAGGGTCTTTTCCTCTTCAGCCGTGAAGCCGGCAAGCGGATGATAGAGCAGAAGAGCGGGGGGTGCATCATCAATATAGCTTCCATTGACGCTATTCACCCGTCCCAGAAGGGGTTTTCGGTTTATGACGCCTCAAAAGGCGGAGTCCTGACCTTGACCAAGAGCCTGGCGCTTGAGCTTGCCAGGCATGATATACGGGTGAACGCCATCGCTCCGGGGGGTATCCTGACGGAAGGTGCGCTGGCGCAGAGGACACTGGACCGCTCCGGGGAGGCGAGGTCGGGTTTGAGAACGTTCATGTCCCATGTGCCGCTGGGGCGCATGGGCGTCGCCGATGATATTGCCAGGGTGGCGCTGTTCCTCGCCTCAGAGCTATCTGGCTACATGACAGGGAGTCTGGTAGTGGCGGACGGTGGCTATCTGATAGCCTGACTTAGAATCGGTTTTCATCCTGAGCTGGACTTGTTCAAATAAGCGGGGTACAGGGGTAAGCGTGAAAGAAGATACACTCAATAAATTCAGGGAGGTGAACCGGACCTTTCCCAAGACGGCGGGGATTCTGGAGCACAAGAAGCAGGGCAAGAAGGTCTTTGGCTGGCTCTGCACCTACGTGCCTGAGGAGGTCGTCCACGCCGCTGGTGCTCTGCCGGTCAGGATTACCGGCTATAACCAGGAGATGGAGCTTGAAGACGGCAATGCCTACCTCTATATAAACAACTGCTCCTTCTCCCGAAGCTGTCTCCAGCTTGGTCTCAGAGGCGAGTATGATTTCCTTGACGGCGTTGCCGGCGGCTCCACCTGCGATGGCGCTAGACGGCTTTTCGACCTGTGGCGCTACTACATCAAGCCCCCTTTCTACCACGTACTCACCGTGCCGCGCAAATCGCACCAGAGGGCGCATGACCTCTACTTCCACCAGGTCTCAGAGTTCAAGAAGCATCTTGAGGACTTCATGGGTGTGAAGATAAGCGACGAGGCACTGCTCA
>JAUYDO010000206.1 GCA_030691835.1 Dehalococcoidia bacterium
GTGTACTGCGGCGCCTTGCGGGCGCGCTTGAGTCCCGGCTTCTTTCTCTCCTTAACCCTTGCGTCCCTGGTCAGCAGTCCGTACTGGCGCAGGAGCGGTTTGAACTTCTCGTCAATCTTCACCAGGGCACGGGCGATGCCGTGTGTGATGGCGCCGCTCTGCCCGGTCACCCCGCCGCCCTCAACCTTGACGACCACGTTGTACTTGCCGACGTTGTCCGTCGCCAGGAAGGGCTGCATTATCATGCGCTGGTACAAGGGGCGGGTGATGAGCTCTTCATACGGTTTACCGTTTATCACTATGGTGCCGTTACCCGGTATGAGCCTTACCCGTGCCACCGATGTTTTGCGTCTGCCTGTTCCGTAAAAATAAGTCTGTTTTTCCACCTTGTCTTTACCTCTTTGGCGCTAAGCCTTCTTTTCTTCTGTTGGAGCGGCTTCCTGTTTTTCCGCCTTTGGCTCTGCCGCTTTCTTCTCTGCCTTTGGTCTCACCGTCTTTTTCTCTGCTTTCGGTTTCTGCGGCTTTGGAGCGGGGATGCCGCCGGCGTAGACCTTCAGCCTGGTCATCATCCGGGCGCGCAGGCGGTTATAGGGCAACATACCCTCGACCGCATATTCGAGCAAGCGTTTGGGATGGGTCTCCATAATCTGCCGATAGGTGCGCTCTTTGAAGCCACCGGGGTAGCCGGAATGCCAGTAGTATATTTTCTGCTCGGCTTTCCTGCCGGTGACACGCACCTTCTCCGCGTTGATGATGGAGACAAAATCGCCGCAGTCCGCGTTACGGGAGAATAACGGTTTGCCCTTTCCCATAAGCAGGCACGCTACCTCGGTAGCGAGCCGCCCCAAGATTTTGTCCGTGGCATCAATCCGATGCTGTTTACGTTTAATATCAGTTTGTTTGACACTCAAGGTTTTCATTATATTCTCCTAAAAGGGTAGCTGATAGTTCACCCGCAGCAGGCATAATCCGTGCGCCGGCGCGGCGGGTCCCGCCAGCCCCGGTCTCTTTGCCTCCATTATTTTATTAAATTCGTCCAGGGTCATCCTGCCCAAGCCGACTTCCAGTAATGCACCCACTGTATTGCGCACCTGGTGAGGCAGAAAGGACTTAGCCGCCATGTCAAATATGACCAGTTCATTGCGCCTTCTCACCTCCGCCCGGTAGACCTGGCGTATCGTGCTCCTCACCCCGTCGTAGTCGGTCACAAACGAGGCGAAGTCGCGCTCACCGACCAGTGCCTGGCACGCCCTATTCATTTCTTCAAGGTTCAAATCACCGGGGACAAGATAAGCGTAATACCGTTTCAGCGGCGACCGGGTCCGGCTGTTCAGGATATAGTACCTGTATTCCCGGCTGACCGCATCTTTCTGGACATTGAAGGAGTCGGCTACCCGGTGCGCCGATTTTACCGCAATATCTTTCGGTAAATAGTAGTTCAGCGCCTTAACAAAGGTCTCGACCGGCAGATTCGAAGCCGTCCTGAAGCCGACTACCTGACCCCTGGCGTGAACGCCGGTATCAGTCCGGCTGGCGGCTACTATGCGCCTCTTTTCGCCGGTGAGCTTAAACAGGGCTTCTTCAATCTCCGCCTGGACTGTGGGTTGACTGGCTTGAAACTGAAAGCCATAGTAGTTTGTGCCATCATACTCCACAATCAGCACGATTTTGGTCAGACCGTCTATTGACTTCACCCCCTGGGTGATTCTTTTAAGGTTCTACTCAACGAGCTCAATAATAGCCATGGCGGCGCCGTCGCCGCTCCTGGGTCCCAGCTTAATCACGCGGGTATAGCCGCCGTTGCGCTGGGCATACCTGGGAGCGACCTCGGCAAAAAGCTTGTCCACCACCCTTTCATCAGTGATAAAGGACAACGCCTGTCTGCGGTGATGAAGCTTGCCGGCTTTGCCCAGCGTAATCATCTTCTCCACAGGACTCCGTATCGCCTTAGCCTTGGCTTCGGTCGTGGTAATCCTGGTATGGTCCAGCACTTCGGTTACCAGATTGCGAATCATCAACTGTCTGGGACCGGTAGGTCTATCAAATCTTCTACTAGATACCTGATGTCTCATAATATGCTTTCCTCAGTTATTCAGCCTGTTCCTCCGGCACACTCTCGGACGTTTCTTTCTCAGCTTCACCCACAACCAGACCGGCGAGAGTCAAGCCCATCGCCTTGAGACGGTCCTGCACCTCCTGCATGGACTTCTGCCCGAAGTTGCGCAGCTGGAGCAGTTCCTTCTCCGACTTTGAGACCAGCTCTCCGACCGTAGAGATGCCGCCGCGCCTCAGGCTATTGAGAGTACGTACCGATAGGTCCATGTCTTCGACAAGCATGTTAATTTTCTCGTCCGGAATTGCCGGGGTTGCCGCAACCTTCACTTCCTCCGCGCTGCGGGTCCTGATGCCGGCAAACGGAGCCAGCAACTGCATCAGCATCTCGGCACTGTGGCTGACTGCGTCAACGGGCGATACTGTCCCGTCGGTCCATATTTCCAGATTCAGGCGCTCACGGCTGGTCTCCCTGCCCAGGTGCACCGGTTCGATGGCGAAATTGACTTTGCGTATCGGCGTAAACACTGCATCTACCGGTATAACACCAACCGACAGGTTGGTGCCGCCATCAGCCTGTCTGTAGCCTTCGCCCAACTCCACGTTGAACTCAACGCTAAGCCTGGCATCCGGAGAATCGAGTGTCGCCAGGTAGAGGTCCGGATTTATAATTTCAAAGTCTTCTGACGGTTTTATATCCGCCGCGGTTACGCCGCCCTCACGAGCTACCTCGAGCACCAGCTTGCCGGGGCGCCCGGAGTTAGCCTTCAACCTCAGCGACTTCACATTAAGCAAAAACTCGATTGTGTCTTCCTTTACGTTGGGAATGGTCGAGAACTCATGCTGAATCCCTTCAATCTTGACCGAGGTCACCGCCGCGCCCGGCAGGTAACCGAGAAGCATACGTCTCAAGGCATTACCCAGAGTAATACCAATCCCCTTTCCCAAGGGCTCCGCTTTGAACTTAGCGTAGTTGCCCTTGCTTTCCACAGCTTCTATTTTGGGTACAATCAGTGGAGACAACTCCTTACCTCCGTGAATTACCTTGAGTAATACTCGACGATGCTCTTTACCTGGAACTTAGCTTCAATATCCTCAGGCCTTGGCAGAGAAACGACCTTGCCAACCAGGTGCTCTCTATCCAGGTCCAGCCATGTCGGGACCGTCTTGGCTTTTATGCTCTCCTGCAGAGTCTTAAAATACTCCGTCTTGGTGCTTCCCTGACTCCAGCTGATGGTATCTCCCTCGTTTACCACGTAAGAAGGCACGTCCGTTCGGTGCTCATTGACCATAATGTGTCCGTGCCCGACCAGCTGGCGCGCCTGAGCGTGGGAGTCAGCGAATCCCAGCCGGTACACAATGTTGTCCAGCCGTCTTTCCAGCAATACCAGCAGGTTCTGACCGGTGACGCCGGTCTTGCGCTCGGCTCTCCGGAAGAACTGCTTGAACTGTCTCTCGAAGAGACCGTAGATGTACTTGGCTCTCTGTTTCTCCCTGAGCTGGATGCCCCGGTCGGAGAGCCGGCGGCGCGTGACAGCATGGGGACCCGGCGGCTTCGCCCTGCGCTCTATGCCGCATTTGGGGCCGGCACACCTGTCGCCCTTAAGCATCAGCTTCTCGCCACTGCGGCGACATAATCTGCAAACTGGTCCGGTAAATCTCGCCAGTTCTTCTTCCTATACTCTCCGCCTCTTGGGAGGACGACAGCCGTTATGGGGCACCGGCGTCACGTCCCTTATGCTGGTTATGTAAAGCCCGGCGCTCTGGAGCGAGCGGAGAGCCGCTTCACGTCCGCTGCCCGGTCCCCTGACGAATACCTCAATCTGGCGCAGACCCTGCTCCATAGCCTTTCGTGCGGCGTCATGCGCCGCCAGTTGCGCCGCGTAGGGTGTTCCCTTCCGGGAACCCTTGAAACCTGATGAGCCCGAACTTGCCCAGGCAATCACGTTCCCCTGCGGGTCGGTCAGGGTAATCATGGTATTATTGAAGGTAGACTGGATGAAAGCCTTACCGGAAACTATAGACTTACGTTCCCGTCTCCTCGTTCTCGTCTTCTTTGGCATTAAATCCTCCTGGTTTATTCTCCCGGTTACTTCTTAGCCGTGCCGCGCTTCTGTCCCCTGCCAGCCACGGTCTTACGTGCACCGCGCCTGGTCCTGGCGTTGGTCCGGGTGCTCTGCCCCCTGACCGGCAAGCTGCGGCGGTGCCGGGTCCCCCGGTAACTGCCTATCTCGATAAGGCGCCTGATATTCAGGTTGATTTCTTTTCTCAGCTCACCCTCTACCCGGTACTGCTTATCAACGATTTCACGGAGCTTGTTAAGCTCCTCCTCGGTGAGGGAATCGGTCTTGGTCACCGGGTTGATGCCAGCCTTGTTCAGAATCTCCTGGCTCTTGGCACGACCGATGCCATAAATGTATTGCAGGGAAATCCATGCCTGCTTGTTTCCCGGTATTTCTACTCCAGATACACGTGGCATAAAACCTCCTTACCTCAGCTAGCCCTGCCGCTGCTTGTGCTTGGGGTTAGTACAGATAACGCGGACCACCCCATGCCGCCTGATTACTCTGCACTTCTCACATCTTACTTTTACTGAAGCCCTAACTTTCATCTCAGTATCTCTCTATTTTTTCCCGCAAATATTTATTTTACTACAAAGAAGCCGATAGTCCAAAACTTCTTATTCAAGCCGATAAGTGATTCGACCCCGGCTCAGGTCATAGGGAGATAGCTCAATTAAGACCTTGTCCCCCGGTAATATCTTGATATAATGCATCCTCATTCTGCCGGAAATATGAGCCAGGACTTTGTGTCCGTTCGGTAGCTCCGCCCAGAACATGGCATTCGGCAGAGCCTCCACCACCTTTCCCTCGACTTCTATTGCCTCTTTCTTAGGCATATACTCCCGTACTACTGGTTATTTTATCACCTTCCTATAAGGCAGTGAGTATCTCAGCGCCATCATCCCTGATGGCGATGGTGTGTTCAAAATGAGCGGAAAGACTGCCATCGGCGGTACATACCGTCCAGCCATCATCTTTGACCCTGGTGTGCCAGTCTCCCGTTGTGACCATCGGCTCAAGGGCAAAGGTCATACCCCTTTTCAGCAGGGTACCCGTGCCCGGCATGCCGAAGTTGGGTATGAGCGGGTCTTCATGCATGTCACGACCGATGCCGTGCCCGGTGTACTCACGCACAACAGAAAAACCCTTAGACTCGGCGTGCTCCTGAATGGCGGCGGAAATATCGCCCAGCCTTGCGCCGTGACGCGCCGCCGCGATGCCGGCTTTCAGCGCTCCCTCGGTCGCCTTCATCAGGTCACGCGCTCGCTGGCTGGCTTCGCCGACACCCACGGTCACCGCCGCATCACCCTGAAAGCCATTATATATCACCCCGAAGTCGATGGAGACTATATCACCATCCTTCATGATGCGTTCTCCAGGAATGCCGTGAACCACCTCATCGTTCATGGAAACACAGAGACTGCCAGGGAAGCCACGGTAGCCCTTGAACGAGGATACGGCACCCAGCCTCTCTATCTCCCTGACTGCGATGATGTCCAGCTCCTTTGTTTTCATACCCGGTCTTACTGTGTTAACCAGAATCTCCAATACTTCCGCTACTATCTTGCCCGCCTGCCGCATAGTAGCTATTTCTCGCTCGGATTTGATAATTATGCCCATGAAATTACTTTTTCGGTTTCAGGGCGGAAACTATCCTCCCGTATATCTCTTCCGGACTACCCTCGCCACTCACCTCCAACAGCTTGCCAGCCCCGGTATAATACTCAATCAGAGGCGCAGTCTGAGCGAAGTAGACCTCCAGCCGCTTTTTGACTGTCTCCACGGTGTCATCAGGACGCTGGTACAGCTCACCGCCGCACTTATCGCATTTGCCCCTGGCCTTCGGCGGAGAGGTGACCTCGTGGTACGGCGTCTGGCAGTTGCGGCAAATCCAGCGCCCGCTGAGCCGCTTTAGCAGTTCGCCCTCTGACACCTTGATATAGACCGCCTTATCTATAGCTTTATCCTGCTGAGCCAGCGCTTTATCCAGCACCTTTGCCTGCTCCAGGTTGCGCGGGAAACCGTCCAGCAGGACACCGGACTTACAGTCCGGAGCCGCCAGCCTGTTCAACACCATCTGAATGGTTATCTCGTCCGGAACCAGCTTCCCCTTCTCCATGTAAGACTTTGCTTTCAAGCCAAGCTCATCACCCTTCTCCAGCGCCTGTCGAAACAGGTCACCGGTAGCAACATGGGTCAGCTTCCGCTTCTCTGAAAGGAGAGCCGCCTGAGTTCCCTTACCTGCTCCGGGTGCTCCGAGTAATATGATGTACACTATCCCCCTACTTAATGAAGCCCTCGTAACGGCGCATGACCAACTGGGCTTCAAGCTGTTTCATGGTATCAAGCACCACGCCGACCACGATTATCAAGCCCATGCTGGAGAACTGTATGCCCCTGATTCCGGTTATTTCCTGTGCGATAAACGGCATTATAGCCACAAGGGCAAGGAAGATAGCGCCCGCCCACGTGATATGCCCTATGACACCATCAAGGTACTTCTTTGTCTGACCGCCGGGACGGATTCCGGGGACAAAACCGCCCTGCTTCTGCAGAACTCCCGGCAAGTCCTGTTGCTGGAAAACCACCATAGTATAGAAGAAGGCAAAACCGACAGTCAGTAAGAAATAGAGACCCCAGTAGACAATCCCCAGGGGCAGACTGGCGTTGGGATTAAATACGTCCATGATAAAGTTGGCGAAATTGGGCTCAGCGCCCTGCGGCGCTACGAAATAGCTGGCAACCACGCCCGGGAATACCACCACTGACATGGCAAAGATGAGCGGTATCATGCCGGCGGTGTTAACCCTGAGCGGGATATGCGTGGAGCCAGCCTGACGGTACATGCGCCCGCCCCGGAACACGCTCTTAGCGTACTGTACAGGGATGCGCCGGTGCGCCTCGGTAAAGATGACTATGAAGACAGTCGTCGCTAAAATGATAATCAGATATACCAGCAATCCAAAGATATTCTCTCTTGCCAGCAGACTCTGTCCCAATGTCTGGGGCAGACCGGCTACAATGCCGCCAAAGATGATGATAGATATGCCATTGCCGATACCGTACTCGGTGATAAGCTCACCGAGCCATATGCAGAAGATGGTGCCGGCAATCATCGAAATAACCATCGCCGTCATCGGAAACGCGGCGGTGGCTCCGATTACGCCCTGGCTCTTAAGATACATTAGCTGACCGTAACCCTGGAGTCCTGCCAGAGGTACAGTCAGCCAGTGAGTAATCAAATTTATCTTATTTCTGCCCGCTTCGCCCTCCATCGCCAGAGCCTGCAAGTTGGGGATGACGGGCACGAGAATCTGCACGATGATTGAAGCCGTTATATAGGGATAAACGCCCATAGCGGCTACGCTGAAACGTCTCAGCGCGCCGCCGCTGAACATGTCAAGCATACCCAGAAGGGGAACCCGCTCGAAGAGATTGCGCAGCGCATCCAGGTCGACTCCGGGTAGTGGCACATGGGCTATCAGGCGAAAGATTACCAGGAGGGCGATAGTCATCAGGATACGGCGTCTCAAGTCAGGCAGACTGAAGGCATCCAGCATCGCCTGTATGAGGCGCGGTCTGGTCCGGGTCGGACGCATGCTCAAATTTCCACCACCTTGCCGCCAGCCGCCTCAATCTTGGCTCTGGCAGCGCCGGAGAATTTGTTCGCCTTTATCACCAGGGGTTTACTTACCTCGCCATTAGCCAGAATCTTGACCGGATGCTGTAATGACTCAACAAGCCCGGACTCCAGGAGCATTTCGGGTGTAATTTCCGCATTGGCGTCGAATATATCGAGATTACCGACATTGACCACGCTGTATTCGGTCCGGAAGAGGTTAAAGAAGCCGCGCTTCCGGGGCAGTCTCTTCATTATGGGCAGTTGCCCGCCCTCGAAGCCGCGGGGCATCTTACGGTTACCGGAGCGTGATTTCTGCCCTTTACAGCCGCGTCCAGAATACCAGCCGTGTCCACTGCCGGGGCCGCGTCCTACCCGTTTCCTGTCTTTCTTGGACCCGGGAGCCGGGGACAGTTCATCCTGTCTCATATTACTTCCTCTATCGTCACTAAATGTCTGACCTTGTTAATCATACCCCGGAGAGAGGCGGAGTCGTCATGGACGACGCTATGGCGTATTCGCCTCAGTCCCAGGGTCTTCAGCGTTCCCCTCTGGTCTTCAGGGTGGCCGATGCCACTCTTAATCTGGGTGATACGTATTTTAGCCACCGGTTACGTCTCCTCCACAGCCTTCGCGGCTGGTTTGCGCCGGGCTAGCTCTTCCGCGGGTATCTTGAGCGCCTTGAGAGCCAGTATGGTCGCCTTGGCGACGTTAATGCGGTTGGAGCAACCCATTGACTTGCTCAGTACATCCTTAACTCCCGCCGCTTCAAGGACAGCGCGGACACTGCTACCGGCGATGACGCCGGTCCCTGGCGACGCCGGTTTCAGGAAGACCTCCGCCGCGCCGGATTTCATCCTGATTTCGTGCGGGATGGTGCTTCCAGCCATAGCCACTTTAATAAGATTCTTTTTAGCCTCGGCGCTAGCCTTGCTGATGGCTTCCGGCACCTCAGCCGCCTTACCCAGACCCATACCGACGTGTCCATTGCCATCCCCGCTGACCACCAGGGCGCTGAATCTCATGCGCTTTCCACCCTTCAGCACCTTGGCGACACGGTTGATGTAGACCAGCTTATCATTAAGCGTCAGTTCGCTTGCGTCAATCTTGCTTCTCTGCTCCTTCACCGCTTAACATCACTCCTTAAAATTTTAGTCCGCCCTGACGGGCTGAATCTGCTAAGGCTTGAACTCTGCCGATGTATTTATAGCCGCCGCGGTCAAAGACTATAGTCTGGATACCATTTGCCACGGCGCGCCTGGCGACCAGTCCGCCGACTAATCCAGCCTGGTCCTTCTTGGATTTCCCGCTCAGGTCTTTCTCAATCTCCGGGTCAAGCGTGGACGCCGCCACCAGTGTCTTGCCCTGGGTATCATCGATGACCTGGGCATAGATATGACTCAGGCTTCTGAAGACGGCGAGCCTGGGTTTTTCCGCAGTTCCGGACAACTTTTTTCGGACCCGCGCGTGCCTTCTTATGCGTGCTGCTCTCGGTTCACTGGTTTTCATTACTTCCCCTTATCTACAGCCTTGCCAGCCTTGCCCGGCTTAATGCGAACGTACTCGCCGACATATCTGATGCCCTTGCCCTTGTAAGCATCCGGCGGGCGGACTCCTCTGATTTCAGCGGCAATTTGCCCGACCGCTTGGCGGTCGATACCCATGACCTTAACCCGGCTGGGACTGTCGAGGACAAAGGATATACCGCGGGGCGGGACCACTTCCACCTGGTGCGAAAATCCGACGCGCAGTATCAGCTTATCACCGGCTTTCTCTGCACGGTAGCCCACACCGACTAACTCCAGGTTCTTCTCAAAACCCTTGGTCACTCCTTCAACCATGTTGTTTAAGAGACTGCGGGTTAAGCCGTGCAGTGAACGGTGAATCTTGCTATCAGTCGGTCTTGACACCGTCAGCTTACTGTTCTCCAGTTTGATTGCCATGTCAGGTGAGAAGGTACGCCGGAGCTCACCCTTAGGTCCCTTGACGGTGACCTCTGACTCTTTAATATTTACCGCCACGCCCTGTGGCACGGCTACCGGCAGACGCCCTATTCTAGACATCTAAATCACTCCCATTACCATACGTAGCAAAGGATTTCACCACCAACGCCCTGGTGCCATGCCTGTTTGCCGGTCATCACGCCCTTTGGCGTAGAGACTATTGCTACTCCCAGACCACCGTAGGGCCGTGGAATTTCCTTCTTGTGAACATAGATTCTCAGACCCGGCTTGCTGACCCGCTCCAGCCCGCTGATGACGGACTGGTTGCTCTCATCATACTTGAGGTGTACCCTTATTACACGCTCGGGTTTACCTTTCACCACTTCATAGTCCCTGATGAAACCCTCATCCTTGAAAATCTTGATGATAGCCAGCTTGGCGCTTGACGAAGGCATCATTACAACGTCATGCCTTACCATGATGGCATTGCGTATCCGGTTCAACATATCAGCAATTTGATCAGAGATAGCCATTGCTCCCCCTTAGCCTTACCAGCTTGACTTTCTCACCCCTGGAATCTGTCCGATGACGGCGAATCTCCGGAAACAGATGCGACAGAGACCGAACTGGCGCATATAACCGCGAGGTCGCCCACAGAGGTGACAGCGATGGTGATACTGCACCTCGTACTTGGGCGGGCGCTTCCATTTCATAATCATTGATGTCTTAGCCATGCTTACTTCCTTAGTCCTTTATAAAGGGCATGCCCATCAGCTCAAGGAGATACCTGCCCTCTTCATCCGTGCCAGCGGTGGTAACGATTATCACTTCCAGCCCGCGTATCTTGTCAATCTTATCGTAGTCCACTTCCGGAAAAACGACCTGCTCCTTAAATCCCAGGCTATAGTTGCCGCGTCCGTCGAAGGAGTTCCTGGAGACGCCCTGGAACTCCCTGACACGGGGCAAAACGATGCCGACCAGCTTTTCAAAGAAGTCATACATACGCTTGCCTCGCAGTGTCACCTTCATGCCGATGGGCATGCCTGCCCTTAATCTCCAGATTGAGATTGACTTCCTGGAGCGCGTGATGATGGGATGCTGACCTGAGATAGCCGTCAGGTCGCTCTCCGCTCCTTCGAGAGCCTTGGCGTTCTCTATTGCCTCGCCGAGACCGATATTCAGCACTACCTTCTCCAGGCGCGGCACCTGCATGATGTTCTTATAGCCGAAGTGCTCCATCATGCCCGGGACTACTTCTTTCCTGTACTTTTCCTTCAGTTGTGACATTTAATCAATTACCTCACCGCAAGCGTGACAAAAGCGAACCCGGCGCCCGTCATCAAGCATACGGTAGCCAATCCGAGCGGGATGATTACATTTACCGCACAGCAACATCACGTCCGACACGCTGACGGGCGCTTCTCTTTCTATAATGCCCGCCTGCCTGACCTGCGCCTTAGCTCTGGTGTGTCTCTTGATGAACTTGACGCCTTCGACAATCACCTTCCCCTTCTTGGGGTAGGCAAAACGTACCTTACCCTTTTTACCCCGGTCCTTACCGGCGACAACCAGCACGTCATCGTTCTTTTTTATCTTCATAGCTATAAAACCTCTGGCGCCAGCGATATTATCTTGGTGAAGTTCTTCTCCCTGAGCTCTCTGGCAACGGGACCGAATATGCGCGTGCCCTTGGGATTATTGCCCTCAGCCAGGATGACCGCGGCATTCTCATCGAACCTGATGTAAGAGCCATCGGCGCGGCGGTGTGGCATGGTACAGCGTATTACAACGGCCTTGACTACTTCACCCTGTTTGACCATCGCTGTAGGTATGGCTTTCTTAACCGAAGCCACGATGACATCACCCAGGTGCGCATAGGTCCTACCACTGCCGCCCGGAACATTTATGCACATAATCTGGCGGGCACCGGTGTTATCGCCAACCTTGAGTCTTGTATATTGCTGTATCATA
>JAUYDO010000173.1 GCA_030691835.1 Dehalococcoidia bacterium
TGTCATTCTGAGTCCGCCAGAGGCGGACGAAGAATCTCCTGTATTGCTTGGTGCCTATCCTTGAGATTCTTCGTCACTCCCTGCGCTTCGCTTGGGTCGTTCCTCAGAATGACAGTCATGTTGACACCGTAGCTCTCCGGGTAGTAGACTTCACCCTTGGTCACTCTGACTCTGCGTCACGGTGCCACAATCTCTAGAAAGGTCTTAATGACAGCAAGGCTACCGTTTTTCTATGGCTGGGTCATCGTTGCCATTGGCGCTATCGGCGGGACCCTGGTGTACGGCATCAGGAACTCCTTCTCCGTCTTTTTCCCGTCAATCCTGAACGAGTTTGGTTGGCAACGGGGCAGCACCGCCCTGATGCTGTCACTGAACATCCTCGTCTACGGTCTGATGGCACCTGTAGCCGGTAGCCTGGGCGACCGCTGGAAGCCGAGGAGAGTCATGACCATAGGAATCATCGTGCTGGGGCTGGCGACAATCGCCTGTGCCTTCGCCCGCGAGCTGTGGCAGTTCTACCTGCTCTTCGGCATCATAGCGCCCGCCGGCTCCGCTTGCTGTGGAGCTCCCCTGTTCGCCCCGGCGGTGCCTAACTGGTTCGCCAGGAGACGCGGACTGGTCATGGGATTGGGACAGATTGGAGGCGGGCTCAGCTTTGCCTACGGCATCTTCGTGGAGTTCGTCATATCCCAGGTAGGATGGCGCAATGCCTACTTCGTCCTCGCCGGCATCCTGTTAGCCGTCCTGGTGCCCCTCTATCTCCTGTTCTTCTACTACCGCCCTGAGGAGAAAGGGCTGAAGCCCTACGGCATTTCGGAGCCGGCAACAGACAACTCAAAAGCCGTGGGGACCGGCTCACTCCGCGACTGGACTTTGCTGGATGCCATGAAGACCTACCAGCTATGGCTCATGGTATTGTCCTACTTTCTATACTGGGGAATAGGCAACTACCTGGTGCTGGCGCACCAGGTCAAATTCGCCGAGGACGCCGGGTACAGCGGTATGCTCGCCGCAACCATCTTCGGACTATTCGGTATCTTTATGATTACGGGGCAACTGTGCTCATTTCTGTCTGACCGGCTGGGGCGAGAGAAGACCGCTACGCTTGCCACGGCGCTCTCCATCGGCGCACTGGTTGCCCTGATTTCGGTCAGGGACAGTACACAGCCCTGGCTCCTGTATGTCTACGCCGTCGGCTTCGGACTGGGTGCCGGGCTGTATCTGCCCGCGCTTGTAGCTGGGCTGGCTGACGTATTTCACGGCAGACACTTTGGCGCCATACAGGGTTTTTCAATCACGGGGCTGGGGCTGGGCGGCGCCATCGGTCCCTGGCTGGGCGGCTATATCTATGACATATCGGGCAGCTACATCAGCGCTTTCATTTTCAGCACGGTGTGTCTTGCCCTGGGCTGTGCCGTACTCTGGATTGCAGCGCCACGGCACGCCGCCAGACTCCAGCACAAATCCCATTAGCTTTCAGCAGTCAGTTTTCAGCAGTCAGCTCTTATTTGATAACTGATAGCCAGGATTTAGATATTAGGACTTAGGCTTTTGATGGTTCTTTTCACCGGCGTTATCAGGGCGGTCATCGCCACACCAAGGAGAGCTATTATTGCGCAGACCACAAAAGCTATCTGGTAGCTTTTTGTAACGTCAAAGATATAACCGCCAAAGAACGAACCCGCCGCAGAGCCGATGCTGTAGCTGAGCACGTTGGCGCCCAGAAGAAGCCCGTGGGAGCGCAAGCCGAAGAGGTCGGCGGTCAGCGGCGAATTAGCGACGCCGCAGCCGAATCCGAAGCCAAACACCGCGGCGAAGAGGTACAGCGCCCACTTCTGGCTGAAGAATATCAGCCAGAAGAGCGATACCGCCATCACCGTCAGGCCGATGATAAACACCTTGCGCCCCCCGATTCTATCGGTGGCGAAGCCAAGTACCAGCCTGCCGAATATAACGGTCCCGCCTATCGTAGCCAGGATTCCGGCGGCGCGGGCGCTCGAAATACCATTCTCGATGGCGAATGGCGCGATATGAACCATAATCAGATAGGCACAGAACCCCATGCTGAAAAGCAAGCCCAGGAATAGCCAGAATTGCCGGGTGTGGAGGGATTCCGTGAGAGACAGACCGCTCACCTCCGCTTTCTCCTGTGCCGGAGTGCTGCTGTTTTGCCGGTCGCGTCTCAGGAACTGACCGCACAGGACGGTGACTATGAGCATCAGGCTGCCGAGTGTGACGTATGACATGCGCCAGTCATACCTGGTTATGAGCCAGTCGGACACCGGCGGTGAGGCGAGAGAGCCTATACCACCGCCTACCATGACAATGGCGCTCATAGTGCCGCGCTTGCCGGGAAAACACCGGGCGATGGTCGACATAGTTGAGACCCAGATGCCGCTCATACCTATACCGACGAGCACGCCGTAAGCTACATACAGGTGCCATACCTCAGTAACGCGGGACATGAGCAAATAGCCGGCTCCCAGGAAGAGCCCGCACAGGGTAATTACGCCGCGGGAACCGAACCGGTCGGTGAGCCTGCCCATGTAAATGCCCAGCAACCCGCTGATAA
>JAUYDO010000270.1 GCA_030691835.1 Dehalococcoidia bacterium
GTCCCGTGCCCATGGCTATCAGCAGGCTGTAGGTTATGAAAATGTGCCACGGCGTTGCCACTGAGCTTGTGAGCAATAGCCCGAGGCCGGTGAGGGCACCGGTAATGGCGACGACTATCCGGGGACCGTAGCGGTCAAGGAGCCAGCCACCCAGAATGCCGAAGATGGGAGTGAGCAGCATGAAGACTGAGAAGATGGCTGAGGTGGACGCGCGGCTCCATCCGAACTCGCCCGACAGCGATTTGAAGAATACGCCGAAGGAGTACTGCGTACCGAAACCGACAACCCCGATGGTGAAGCATACGGCGAGAATTACCCAGCCGTAGTCGAAGCGGCGGGTGCCTGCTTTCAGGTTAAGACTATTATTTGAGTCCGCCAAATGGACTCCTCTCTAGCTGTTATGTAGCTCTATCCCTGAGTATTGTATGTCATTGCGAGTCCAGTAGGGTGGGTGTCCGCCTGAGGCGGACGATTTCATCGGGGCGAAACCCACCGCTCCGCCTCAGGCGGATTCAAAATGGTGGGTTGCGCTTCGTTTCACCCAATGGGTCTAATATATATTGTTGACGTTCCAGATTTGCTCTTGTGTTCTTTTATGTGAAATTCAGATTGATATGATTTTATTAGTTGAGAAAGTTGTTTATACCCGTAAGTCCGAGGATCAAACGCTGGGTCGAGTTGGTGTAAACGATTACCTACTACCCCTAAAAAAGCCCATCCATCTTCTTGCAATGAAGTGTCAACTGCTTTCTTTAATAATGGCAAAGGACCAGGTTCTTCCACTGCTGTCTTGCGCTTCGTAGGCAAGTTTGACGATTGAGCGTTTTCGCTAGAACGGAGATTCTCTGTATAGACAAACACTTCACAGGCATTGACGAAAGCCTTAGGAGTGGTTTGTACCCCGATTCCCATTACGAACAGACCCCTTTCCCTGATGCGGGTAGCCAGTCTCGTATAGTCGCTGTCACTTGATACCAAACAGAACCCATCAACGTAACCTTCGTGTAGGATGTCCATTGCGTCTATAATCATCGAGCTGTCAGTAGCATTCTTACCAATCGTATAACGGAATTGCTGAATTGGCTGGATAGCATGAATATTAAGTCCTTCTTTCCAGCTATTCATATTGGTCGTTGTCCAATCTCCATATATGCGTCTGATGGTCACCAACCCATATTTCCCTGCCTCCGCAATCATCTCTCCTAAAAGGGTCGGTTGCGCGTTGTCTCCATCAATGAGCATAGCGATTCGAGTACTTCGAGTTTCGGCAGAAGTGTTTTGCATCTTTCTTCTCCTTATCCTCTTTGATTACAACCGATAAAAGGTTCGTTTGGCAAACAATATGTACAAAATCATACTGGTGGGTTTGATGCCTGGTGGCACAGGCGTCACTGCCTGTGAGCCACAGTTTTCCCAGAGCCGCAGAGCCGGGTTAACCGGGCCACAGGTCTTCTATATCCTTCTGCACTTTCTTGCTGGAATCCTCTGCCTTGCCGGTGAAGCTCTTGTAGGACTCCGCACTGCCGTATTCCCGGATCCTGACCACCACCGGCATGGGCACGGCGTGACCGAAAATCAGCGCCTGCTGTTTGGACTCCAGTTTTGCCAGCACCGACTTAAGCTCCGTCTTGCCGGAGACACCGGCAAGAACGCTATCGATATCGCGCTCATTGTCCAGCAGGCAGGTTATCTTGGTGCCTATCTGGGACATGACCTCTTCGTCAATGCCGCTGGGGCGCTGGTCAATCACCAGCAGGGTGACGTTATACTTGCGCATCTCGCGGGCGATGGTGCCGAAGATGGTCTGGCTGGCGACCTCCGGGTTGAGGAACTTGTGCGCCTCCTCGATGGTTATCACCAGCGGGCGCGGCGGCGCAGTATCCTCGCCGATAGCCTTTTCCATCCGTTCGCGGTACTGGTCGTAGATACGCCGGCTGAGCAGGTTAGCTACAAGTATGTAGGCGGCGATATCGGTAAACCTGCCGAACTCAAGAATCACGTTCATGCCCTTATCAAGGTAGCCCAGGATGCGCTTCACCGCGTTGTCCTGAGCCGCTGGCACCAGGAATGGCAACCGCCTGATGCTCTCCAATCCGCGGCGCAGGTTGCCGTAGGTGCTCTCGTGGATACTCAGCTTTGCCAGCAGGCTTCTCGTCTCCTCGCTGTCTTCCAGGTTAAGCGTGGCTTCAATCCAGCTCTTGCGCCCGAACCTGCGGGCGAGCTGGTATGACGCCTGCACCGCCGGTTCGGTGAGATTAAGCGTCTGGCGCAGGAGTGCGATGTCCTCCGGCTCTATCTCGTCGTAGCCGAGCTTGACCACGAAATCCGTGCTCACTTTACGGCGCCGCGAGCTTTCCTCGTCAAGGGTGAAAACCGCAACCCTGTCCGGGAAAAGCTGTTTCAGGGCTTTGACCTTGCGCCCCTGCTCGCTCCTGCCCTCCCAGCCGTACTCGCTGTGCATATCAAAAACCAGGTTAACGGCGGTGCCCTTCTGCAGCATTCCGACAAGGAGCAACCTGGTGAGAAATGTCTTGCCCGTGCCGCTCTTGCCGAATACACCGTTGGAGCGCTTGATGAACTCCGCCAGGTTGAGGCAGACCTTGGTCTCCATGTCCAGGGGGTTCCCAACCCAGAATCTTTTATCATCCTCTTTGCCAAAAACTAACTCTACATCTTGCTCTAAAGATTGGTTCACCGAGGAGAATTGTCTGGGCACGGTCTTAACCGGCTGTGGACATTCCATCAGGCTGGCGACTTCGCCGCCGATGGTGA
>JAUYDO010000297.1 GCA_030691835.1 Dehalococcoidia bacterium
TAGAAGGGAGGACCCCATATGAATTTGGTCACCTCTTCCATTTTGCGGTAACGGACCTCCAGGGGTGGAAATCCGTAGCCTTCGACTACGCCGCGCTCTACGGCGCTGTATGCCTCCGGACCCGCCGTGGTAACGGTGGTACCGCCCAGGGCTTTCACAAAGGAGTCATAGGCTGGCGTTGAGCGTATCCTCAGTCCGCTGAGGTCAGGCTTGTCGCGCTTAACGTTGACCCAGAGATGGAAGAAGTCGGCAATGTCCACCCGGTACATTATGGCTACATTAGCCTTTTTCCGGTGAGCATCGTCCAGGAATTTTAACGCTCCGCTCTTCCGCTCCTCCATAGGCGTTATACGGGAGAGCTTCCAGGCTTCACCTTCCGGTACTATGCCGGTATGATAGATGGGCGTGGTATATCCCATGTCGACCAGTCCCTTGCCTACTGCCTGAGTTCCCTCAAAGGCAGGGAAGACCTCCGGACCGCCGATGTACTTGACGCTTAACCCGACCGCTTTACCCCGCTGGTTTACCCTGTCGATGAACCAGTCGACAAAGGGGTGTGTGGTCATACTCATGTCTTTAGGCCAGGCCGACCAGAGTTTGATCTCCACCGGCTTTACTGCCGGTGCTGGCGGTGCCGTTGGAGATGGTGCCGGTGCCGGTGCCGGTGCCGGTGCCGGAGCCGGGGCTGGCGTGGCTTGAGCACAACCGAGAATGAGTGCACCGATTAAGATACTGAGCAATAGAATAAATAAAAACTTCCTCATCACTTTCCTCTCCTTTTATTATTTTGCTGTGCTGTCTTTGGTACATACATAAAACATCACCTTCCTTTCTAAGCCAGAGAAATCTTTACGGAACGGAATCGCTTTTAACCGTTTATAATCATCGCACATGATTGATAGTAAGAATTAATGATATAGTTTATGGCATAAAAAGTGATTTGTCAAATAAATCCAGCGATTGCACTCATCCCTTGCGCATTATATCCGGCAGATAAGTAGCGATGGGCGGTAAGACCATAATAAGTGCTATTGTCAGGATATTTAGCAGAACGTAGGGAAAAGCGGCTTTGTAGATATCTGTCATCGTGGTATCAGATGGCGCAACCCCTTTCATCACAAACAGAATCATACCGAAGGGCGGCGTAAGCATGCCTATCTCCAGGTTGATAAGCATCATTATGCCGAACCATACCGGGTCAAAGTGAAGAGCCCCTACTACAGGCATAAAGATGGGAAGGGTAATCATCATCATGGATACCTGTTCCATGAAACAGCCCAGGAACAGAAGCATAATCTGCATCCCGATAAGGATGAGGATAGGCGCTATGTTTGCCCCGGTTACCACCTGGACCAGGCTTCGGCTAACACCGGTAAAAGCCATTATCTGGCTGAAAGCGGTGGCTCCGGCAATAATCATGAATGCCATCACCGTAGTCTCAATGCACGAGCTGGCTGAATCTTTTACCACTTTCACGCTCAGCTTCCCGTAGGCGGCGGCGAGAACGAAGCAGGCTACGGCACCGAGAGCGGCGGCTTCCGTGGGAGTAGCCACACCCAGAAACAGCGTGCCCAGGACAGCAAGAATAATAAACGCCAGTGGAAACATATATTTAACTACGCCCATTAGCTTTTCAGACAGAGGCGTGGGTGCTACCTCATAGCTGGGTGCCTCATAGGGTCGGCTCCACGCCCTGATAATAATGTAAGCACAATAGAGAGCCGCCATCAGAAATCCGGGCAAAAAACCACCAATAAGGAGTTTACCGATAGAGATGCCGGAGAGACTACCCAGGATTACGGTCAGTGCACTTGGCGGAATAATCATTGCCAGACCGCCGGCAGCCATTATAGGACCGTACATCAGTGGCTTTGAGTAGCCGCGACGCTTCATCTCCGGCACCAGCAATGTCCCCATCATGGCGGTATTAGCCATGGTGGAGCCGGTCAGGTTGGCGAATATGGTGCCCGCTGCCGTAGCCAGCAGGCTCAACCTGCCGGGTAAACGTCCCAGCCATTTATCTACAATGTCAATAACCCGGGCGGCAACCCCTGAGTGGAAAAGAACTCCGCCCATGAGGATGAAGAGGGGCACCGGCGCCAGGGAGAACCTGGTTAAAGAATCAAAAATGCTGAGGATTAGCTGATTGAAGCCAGCAGCGCCCATTAAATAGTATATGCCAAGGAAATTGAACAATAAAAAGGCAAAAGCAACGGGAAGACTGGACAGAAATAGAACCACCAGCACTATAAGCATGAGTATGAGGATGAGCCACCAGTCCATGACCTCTCCTTACTTCGGTATAGAGCTTTCGCTCTTCATTACTTGCCGGATACAGCTACAGGTCTTTTTCACAGCTTCAATAGTGAGCAGGAAACTACCCACAGGAATGATAACCAGGAATACCCATTTGGGAGGGGCATAATACTTAACCGAGGTTACGTGCCGCTGGAAGTTGTCTATTGTGCTGTCCGCACCAAACCACAGAAGCAAAATACAGACGATTATAAGCATAATTGAGGCGATAAGATTAAGGTAGGCTTTAGGTCTCGGCTCTAACCAGTTGAGCAAGATATCCAGCTTTACGTGCGCGTCTCTCTTCAGCAACCAGGCAGTTCCCAGAAAGGTAACATACAGGAGGGTGTACTCGCTAGCCTCAAAAGCCCATGATATGGAATAGCCCGTCACATACCGCAGGGTGACATCCACAAATATTACCAGCATTAAGAAGATGACCAGGATACCTGCCAGGAAAGCCAGAGAGCTCACCACACGGTCATAGAATAGCTCTAAAGCAGAAATCATCCTTCTGAACGAGTCTATGTAAGACCTCCGTCCCTGGTATTCACTTGTATAACGAATAACGCATTTGGGCATAGGAAGACTCATCTTCCTATGCCCGTTTCATTTTATCTGACTCTGCCTACTTCTTTTCCACCAGTGCCCGGTACTGAGCCGCTTCAGGCGCTTTGGAAATAACGTCCTTCCAGCCCTCTTCATAAGCCAGGTCAAGGAACATCTTTTCGTCGGCTGGAGAGAACTTAATATGTTTTATTCCAGCCTTAGCCAAAACATCCACTTCGCTTTTTTTGTCATTTTCCCACATGGCAAGCGCATCCCTTTCCGCGTCCATAGCCATCTTGGTCAGGAAATCGCGCTGTTTCGGGTCAAGGCTGTTCCACTTGGTCAGATTGTACCAAACGCCCGTAGGCGATGTGTAGAAGGGGGGACCCCACTTAAATTTGGTCACTTCCTCCCACTTGCGGTCGGCGATACCCACCACCGGCCATCCGTAGCCATCAACCATCTTACGCTCCAGGGCGGTATAGACTTCGTCAGGCGTGGTGCTAATTGGCGTGCCGCCCAGGGCTTTTATTACAGGCGCGTATGCCGGCGTAGTACGAATCTTCAGCCCCTTCATATCAGGCTTGTCCCGCTCAACTTGGAGGTAAAAGGTGAAGTAGCCGTCATGGGGCAGACGCCACGAATAGAATGAATTGGTCTTTTCCTGATGCCACTTGTTCATCATGTCATAAGCACCGCTAGTTCTCTCGTCCCACGGTTGCAGGCGTGAAAGCTTCATGGCATCACCGGCTGGCACTAGACCCACATGATATACAGTAGTCGTATATGCTGCATCAACCAACCCCTTTCTCAGTGATTCCATGCCCTCCATGGTCGGGAAGACCTCGGGTCCACCTATGTACTTGATACTTATATTAACCGCCTTACCACCCGTATTGACACGCTCAATGAACCAGTGCATGTAGGGTTTGGTTGTCCAGGTATTAGGAGCCCAGGCTGACCACATGGTAAGCTCTACCGGCTTGGGACCCGCTGGCGCCGGTGCCGGTGCTGGTGCCGGTGCCGGTTTAGGCGCAGGCGCAGGTGCCGGTGCCGGCTGGGCGCAGGCTAGAGTCAGAGTTAACACCAGCACAAGCACCATGAAGATTCCGATTGCTAGACCCCACTTTTTCATTTTAGCCTCCTCACTCATTTACCTCTGTTATGGTATTTTATACAGGTTTTTGCCACCGATGTCAAGCAATTCATCACCCGAAGTTAGCGATTCCAATCGAAGGAAAGCTTGCCACAGAATGTGCCGTGAAAACTTCCGCTGTGCTATAATTAGTCGAAGTCAGAATTAAGGTGCCTCATGTTCAATCATCTTCACGTTCATACCGAATATAGCCTGCTTGACGGCATGTGCCGTATTCCACAGCTCATCGCACGGGCGAAGGAAATGGGCATGACCAGCCTTGCCATCACCGACCACGGTGCGATGTATGGCGTCATAGACTTCTACCTGGCGGCGAAAGAAGCCGGTATCAAGCCCATCATCGGCTGTGAGATGTACGTAGCGCAGAACGGACGAACCAGCCGTGCCGCAGGCGATAAAAGCAACTACCATTTAATCCTGCTGGCAAAGGACTTGACCGGCTACCGCAACCTGATTCAGCTTAATACCAGGGCGCACCTGGAGGGCTTCTACTACAAACCGAAGGCGGATAAAGAGCTGCTGAAGGAGTACCACGAGGGGCTTATCGCCCTGTCGTCCTGCCTCGCCGGGGAAATTCCGGCTCTCATCCTGCAGGGCAGAATGCAGGATGCAAAAGACGCCGCCCTGTGGCATAAGCAGACATTCGGCGGTGATTTCTACCTTGAGCTCCAGAGACACCCCATTCCGGAGCTGGAGCCGGTGAACCGGGAGCTCATCTCAATGAGCGCCGAGCTGGACATACCGCTGGTGGCTACCAGCGATGTCCACTATATCAATAAAGAAGACGCCGCGTCTCACGACCTCCTGCTCTGCATCCAGACCAATACCTCAGTAAGCGATACGAAAAGGTTGAAGATGGCGGGTGACTTCTTCTACCTCAAGAGCCCGCAGGAGATGACGGAGCTATTTCGTGATATTCCTCAGGCTATAGAAAACACCCGGCACATAGCCGATAAGTGTAACCTGAAGCTGGACTTCGAGCGGCTCCACCTGCCCGAGATTGAGCTGCCACCGGGCAAGACGCCGGACCAGTACCTGAGGGACCTGTGCTACGAGGGCTTGCGCAGGTACTATCCCAACCTCACCCCGGAGATAGAGAAAAGGCTTGAGTACGAGCTTGAGGTCATCGAGAAGACCAAATTCGCCAACTATTTCCTCGTTGTCTGGGACTTTATATCCTTTGCCAAAAAGCAGAACATCCTGTTCGGGGTGAGGGGCAGTGCGGCGGCGAGCATAGTCCTTCACTGCCTCGGCATCACCACTGTTGACCCCATCGAGCACAAGCTGGTCTTTGAGCGTTTCCTTAACGTGGAGCGCAAGGAGATGCCTGATATAGACATGGACTTCGAAGACCACCGCCGCGCTGAAGTAATTAACTACGTCACGCAGAAATACGGGCAGGACCACGTCGCCCAGATTATCACCTTCGGCACGTTAGGCGCACGGGCGGCTATCCGGGACGTCGGGCGTGCCCTGGGCATGACCTACAGCGATGTAGACCGCGTTGCCAGGCTCATTCCCTTCGCGGTAAACATGACCCTGGCACGGGCGCTGGAGGAGAATGCCGAGCTACGCGAGATATACCAGGCGGACTCTATCGTGCGCAAGCTGGTTGATTCGGCGCGAAAGGTGGAGGGCATCGCCCGCCACGCCAGCACCCACGCCGCCGGTATGGTCATCTCCAAGGAGCCACTGACCCGGCACGTGCCTCTGCAACAGGTGAGCAAGGGGAACAGCAACGGTCTGGTCATGACCCAGTTCACCATGGAGAACATCGCCCGTATCGGGCTTCTGAAGATTGACTTCCTGGGTCTGGGCAACCTGACCATCCTGGGCAGGAGCCGCGATATAATACGGCAGAACCACGGCATTGACATCGACCTGCAACATATCCCCATGAACGATTCTAAGACCTTCAAGCTACTATCTTCAGGAGAGACCATGGGAGTGTTCCAGCTTGAAAGTGTGGGCATGCGCCGCAACATCAAGGAGCTAAAGCCCACCTGCTTCGGCGATATAGCCGCTATGGTGGCGCTGTACCGCCCCGGACCCATGGAGCACATCCCCACCTTCATCAAGTCAAAGCACGGCATCGAGCCTATCCGCTACCCGCACCAGGCTCTATCCGGCATACTGGAAGAGACCTATGGTGTGATTGTCTACCAGGACCAGGTGCTGTTCATCGTGCGCACCTTCGCCGGCTATAGCCTGGGACAGGCGGACATCTTCCGTAAAGCCATGGGCAAGAAGATTCCGGAGGTGATGCATAAGGAGAAGGCGAATTTTCTCGCCGGGGCAAGGAAGAACGGCTTCTCTGAGGAGATAGCTAACGAAATATTTGCCCTCATCGAGCCCTTCGCCGGGTATGCCTTCAACAAGGCGCACAGCGTCAGCTACGCCCTTATCGCCTACCAGACCGCCTATCTCAAGGCGAATTACCCCGCCGAGTACATGACCGCCTTCCTCATCACCAATTCCGATGTGTCGGATAAGGTGGGGAGCGCCATAGCCGAGTGCCGCCGACTCGGCATCACCGTACTGCCGCCGGATATTAACCGCAGTCAGGTCACCTTTTCAATTGAGAAAGACGGCGGCAAGCGTGCCAGAGCCATACGCTTCGGTTTAGCCGCTATCAAGAACGTGGGACCTGCGGCAGTTGAGCGAATCATCGCCGAGCGCAATAGAGGCGGTCCGTTCAAGTCCATCGAAGACCTGTGCCGCCGCGCCGACCTCCAGGCGGTGAACCGGCGGGTGATGGAGAGCCTTATAAAGACAGGCGCTCTGGACTGCCTGGGCAACAGGGGAGTTCTCCTGCAAAACGTGGAGCGCATACTGGCGCTGGCTCAGACGGCACAGCGCCTCAAGGCGACCGGACAGTCCACCATGTTCGACCTCTTTGGCACGGTGTCGCCGGTGCCCATGCCCAGCCTGGAGCTGAGTGGGACTGACGTTTCCATTAAGGAGAAGCTCGCCTGGGAGAAGGAGCTGATGGGGGTGTATCTCTCCGAGCACCCCTTCAGCGAGGTCGCCCACAAGCTCGGCATGCAGGACATCACCATGTGCGGACAGATTGAAGCCGAGATGGAAGGTCAGACAGTGGTCATCGCCGGCATGGTATCGTCGGTCCATCCGCTGGTAACCAAGGACAAGCGTCCCTTCGTCAGCGCCGTCCTGGAAGACCTTGAAGCCACCATCGAGGTGATGGTCTGGCCCAGGGTCTACGCCGAGACCAGAGACCTGTGGCAGGAAGGCAATATCCTGCTGGTCGAGGGCAAGGTGAAGGTGAAGGACGACCGGGTGCAGTTGGGCTGTGAGCAGGTACGCCGCTACCAGCCGGAAGCGGGCAAAAGCACGGAGATGCTGGTGCCCGCACCCAGAACCGAAAAGAAGGAAGCCTCACCCGCACCGGAGCTACACCGGGTGGTGATAAGCCTGGACGAGACCGGGGACGAGGAAAGCGACTTAGCCCGTTTCAACAGGCTCATGGTTATACTGGGCGAGTTTCCGGGCAGGGACGAGGTAAGCCTGCGCGTAGTCAACGAGACGAAGGTGACCAACCTCAAGCTACCCCATATATACGTCGGCTACTCCCCTGAACTGGGTGAGCGGATTGCGGGGCTGGTGGGGCAAGACAGGCTGAGAGTAGAGAAGGTCAACGGCAGTTGACCTGTCACGGATAGGACAATCATACTATTGACAATCCATCCCATAAGTTCTACAATTGACTCTCAAGTACAATTATTTGCCAGAAACGATAAGAGGAGGTACCAAATACTATGTACCTGGTATATATGGCTTTCGCGGCTATTATTGTGCTAGTTGCGCTGTGGGGATATTTCTACTCCAAGCGCATATCGGGTAAGAAGCTGGCTTACTGGCCCCTATTTGCCAGTGGCTGGGCGGTGATGGCTATAGTTTACGCCATGATAGGAAGCGGTTTGGCAACCGAGATGTGGTCTGTGGCTTGTCTAAGGATACTGGCATACATATTGAATATTATTGCACTGGTCAGTCTGGCGATAGAGACCAGACCCCCCCGCAAATAATCAACTTACAACTGATAGCTGCTAGCTGACAACTGATAACTAATCTCCCAGGTGCGCCGTGTCGTTCAGGGTTATGAGTTTCATCCTGCCATCGGTTATCCTTACCTCGCTCAGTGACGCGTTAGCGACTTCGAACCGGCGGTAGACGCTATAGGGCGCACCGAGCACGTGCGCCACGATTAACTTTACCACGATTTCGTGTGATACCAGCACAGTCTGCCGGTTACGTTCATCT
>JAUYDO010000306.1 GCA_030691835.1 Dehalococcoidia bacterium
GATGACCCCAACGGACACTGGGGTGAGCAATGTGCCGTATGCCACACTGTTGGCTATAGCAAAGCGGCGACTAACGGCGGCTGGGACGAGGCGATGACTGCAGAGGGCTGGAAAGTTCCACCGCATGGTGACAGGGGCACCTGGGCTTCCATTGTGGCTAAATATCCCAAGATGGCAAGCCTTTCCAACATACAGTGCGAGAACTGCCACGGCCCCAATAATGCCAGTGGACTTCATGATAACAAAAAGATAGATATTGAGAGAGTCAGTATCAAATCCGATGTCTGCGGCTCGTGTCATGGTGAGCCTCCGCGCCACGGTCGCTTCCAGCAATGGGAAGAGAGCGGTCATGCTAACTTTGAGCTGGCGATAGAAGAGGCTACCGTGGAGAAGCGCGGTCCATTGGCGGCTCACTGCGGGCGCTGTCACTCGGGTCAGGGCTTCCTCGCCTGGATAAAGCAGGGAGACCTCACCAAACTGATACAGGGTAAATCAGGCAACGCTACCGTTGATGAACTGAGAGCCCTTGGTCTTACCAGGGATACCGTACAGCCCCAGACCTGCTCGACGTGCCATGACCCGCACGACGTTGGTACGGCTTCCGGTGAACCCAGCAAGACAAAAGTCCGTATTATGGATAACACCTTGCTTCTGCCTGCCGGTTTCAAAGCTGAAATTGTCGGTAAGGGTGCGCTTTGCATAACCTGCCACAACACGCGGAACGGCATACACGACATTTCCGCTCCTCCTACCAGCTTCAGTGCACCCCACACGGCGGCACAGGGAGACGTACTGATGGGTGAGAACGCTTACCTTGTACCCGTTGAAGCGCGCTCTCCGCACAGCCTTATCAAAGATACCTGCGTCACCTGTCACCTCAACGAAACTCCGCCGCCGGCTGAGTACAGTTTCAATCTGGGCGGTACTAACCATGCATTCAAAGCCAGTAAAGACATCTGCGGTAGCTGTCACACCAAAACTCTAAATGCCGAAGGAATGCAGAAAAACATTGAGGAAAAGCTACATGAACTCGGCGCCAAGATGAGTAAGTACCTGCTGAACAAGATGCCGGCGAACATAGTTATTAAGGACTACACGCCTCACAACTTTAATAACAAGTTCTATGACCTCAAGAGCGATACCTTTAGTATAAACAAAAACGACATTGCCTCTGTCGAGCCGGCTGAGCCTCACGGTCAGCAGGGTTTCCTCATCAAGTTCAAGGGTGCTGTGACGTTCACCTACAAACCGGCAAACGAACAACCACATACTGTCAATATGATGGAAGCGGAAGTCCAGCTTGGTGACATCACCTCGGATGGGACTAAGCCGATAATTCCGACTACTGATATCCTGGTCAAAGCCGGTTGGAACTTCTTCCTCATCGAGGGAGATGGTAGCATGGGTGTGCATAATCCGCAGTTTACCAGAGATGTTCTGAACGCATCTATTGAAGCTCTCAAGTAAAATATATATAACAGGAAAATAGACTAAGCGCCAAAGGGGAGGAAATCTCCCCTTTGGCATAAAATACCAGGAAAGGAGAAGAGATGAAAAAATACCTGATATTTGCTGTGGTAGCCTTGATGGTTGTTCTGCCGTTGCTCGTTGCCTGTGCTCAGCCGGCACCGGCGCCAGCCCCAGCCCCGGCACCCCCGGCACCGAAACCGTCGCCGACACCAACGCCTACGCCAGCGCCTGCACCCGCACCCGCACCAGCGCCGAAGCTGACTCCTACGCCGACCCCGACGCCTACAGCGACACCTAAACCTACACCGTCACCTACAGCAACCACACCGGCGATTCCGGTCATCAAGCATACGCTGGAAGGACGCTCCGACTGTCTTCTGTGCCATGGTCCTTCGGGCGTGAAACCAGTTCCAGCCAGCCATGCCGGACGGACCAACGCCACCTGTCAAGCCTGCCACAAACCGGCATAGTAACAAAATAAATCACGAAGGTGAGCTGGTTGGACAGTTGAAGATACTAACCGGTCGAATCAATCAGTAATGCTAGTGCGTGTTGCTGGTTAAGACAAATCAGCAACACGCACTCTCTTTAACAAGGTTCGCAATAGTGTTAATACGCCTTATAGAGGCATCCGTGAAACGACCAAAATCCCTCAATCCCCCTTTGGCAAAGGGGGGCTTTGACTCAAAAGTCATTCTGAGGAGTGAAACGACGAAGAATCCGTTCACGGTGAGTCCGTTCAGGATGAATCCGTTCTCGGGGCGGGATAGGACGGATTCTTCGCCCGCCTCTGGCGGGCTCAGAATGACATGAATTTAGTACTTTTAGGGCGAGGCTGCCAAGGGGGAAAGAGGGGATTCTGGTGCTTTACTTTTAGTTTAGCGGGAAACTAATGTGCTATTTTATTGTGGAGTTCACTCAGATGTTAAGTCGCAGAAGTTTTTTGGCGTTACCTTCAAATATGGCTTTCTTCTCTGCTTTGGTTATTTTCATGTTCTCGATAGCTGTGATTGTGTCCCTGATTGACAGGTCTCCCAGAGTGCTGTCGTGAGGCACGTCTGTGGCGAAGAGCATGTGCTCCGCGCCGTAAAAGGAATAAGAACACATGAGTGACGGTGTGCCTCCGTGCAGTGCCGTATCCACGTAGAACCTGCGATAGTAGTCCAGCACATTGTTGCTTAGCTGCTGCTTGTCCTTACCGCCGGATGCTTCGTCATAGTCGTACTGCACGGCGATGCGGCGCTCGAAGAAGGGCACCATAGCGCCGGCGTGATGGGTCATGAACTTGATGTTCGGGTATTTGTCCATGATACCGCTGAAGATGAGTCTGGTCATCGCCGCCGTGGTATGATAGGGCCAGCCGAAGATTTGCCAGATACGGTATCTGGATATCTTTTCACTGGTGTAATCCGTAAAAGCGGGTGTAGTCCGCGGGTGTAACCAGATAGGCAAATCGTATTGCGCCATCTTTTCATAGAGTGGCATCAGTTCAGGAATATCAATAGGCTTTGTATTAGTGGGTAGATTGCCTACCATGTGTCCCGCCGTCCCGGTATCGTCGCTCGGTTTTATCTCCCCGTAAATGAACTGCGGAGTGAACAGGTATATGCCTTTGAAATGTAGTTCCTTTATGGCTCTGTCTGTCTCGTCCAGTGCCGCTTCAATGTTGTTGGTCGGTACCAGGGCTACGCCTGCCACGAAGCGGTCGGGGTGTTTTACCAGTATTTCAGCCATGGCGTCGTTGGCGATGCGTGCCAGCTCAGCCGCTTTTGCCGGTTTGGCGATGGCTTCCAGGGGAGGACCGGTGGGAGTGAGCACCTGCACCAGGTCGTCGTATTTATCGAGCATTCTCAGGCGGAAGTCAACGTCAATGATATTTGGGTTGCTCAACGCCGCGGCGTATGGCTTGCCCATGTGTTTCGCCAGGGCGTCGTGGTACTTCCCAGGCAGGAAATGGGTATAGACGTCAATTTTCATTGCTCTCCTCAAGAAAGCGTTTTAGCTAAACAAAGAGGGGGAGGCATTTGCCTCCCCCTCTTTTACTTTTACTTCTTTATGGGGGATGGTGTAGATGGCGTTATTTTTTTGCTATACTCGTCAGCCAGTTGTTGTGTCAGGTCAAATACCTGCTGAGCGTTGGCAAAGCCCTTGGCTTTCATGCTTTTTATCCAGTTTGCCCATACTGGTTTGCCTCCGACTTCAACCCACTTAGCCACGTCGTCCGGCGGCACGGTGTAAAATGTTACGTTAGAACCAGACTTTTTTATGAGGTCTGGTAAATCTATGCGAGACCTCTCATATACATCAACACTATACCTCACCGACCCCTTCTCGTCGCTGACGCTCATGATGCCATCCTGGACATCCTTGGGCATGTCATTCCATGTGTCTTTGTTCATGAATAGCATGTGGATTTTCGGTATCGCCGGTATAAGAGTAACGTAGGGCGCAACCTCAAAGAGTCTGAAGCCCCAGTAAGACTCCGATGTGACCTCCGCCGCATCCATCACGCCCTTTTGCAGGTTGAGGTAGACGTCGGGCATACCTATCAGCAGGGGAGTTGCCCCCAAAGCCTTTATGAGTTCAGTCGGGGGTCCGCCGACTTCCCTTACCTTCATACCCTTGAAATCGTCGAGGGTCTTGAATACCTTCTTGTTGCTTACGTAGAATCCCGGTTCGGAGCACCAGATGGCGAGCATCTTCATAGCGGCGAACTGTTTCTGGACATCGGGTGACTTCTGGAAAAGGTTCCAGGTAACATAAGCGCCAACCTCAGCGCTGGGCACCATGAAAGGCAGAGACACTGCTTCTACCATGTCAAATTGACCGGGGACAAGCCCGGTAAACAGCCAGGATATATCGGCGACGCCGGATTTAACGCCTTCCCAGGCATCCTTTGATTTCATGATGGTCGAGCTTGGGTAGATGGTTACTTTAACTCTGCCGTTGGTAGCCTTTTCTACACCCTCTACCCAGGGTACATGACCATACATGTGGTAGTAGCTTGTAGTTGTCATTTCGTGATGCATCTTCAGGTTCCAGACTTTTTGTGGCTGTGCAGGAGCAGGCTTGGGCGCTGGCGCCGGTGCCGGAGCTGGTGCGGGTGCTGGAGCAGGTGCAGGTGCCGGGGCGGGTTTTGCGGTCGGCGCTGGCGCGGGAGCCGGTGCCGGGGCTGGAGCTGGAGCCGCACACCCTGCCAGAACGATGAGAACCGCCAGAACCACTGCAAGACTACCAAACCATAGTTTGACCGATGTCCTTCTCATTCCGATAATCCTCCTCTTTTTATTCTATTCATTTTTGGTACCTGTTCTAGTATTCACGTCTTATCAGGAAAAGCCGCAAGTTCTTTGTCTCTCCGTCTCAGATATTTGATAAACTCCTGGATATCTTCCTGTGACCTGAGCCTGGACATATCGTATTTCTCGTAGTGCACCATCTCTCTGAGTTCACGCCTGTATCCGGTTGGCTGATGCGCCGGGTATCCGGTTGGGACTAAACTGAAGAGCGTGAGTTCCGGTGGTACTCCCAGGATGAGCTTCAGTGACTCCTTTCTGGGTGGGTCGAGGCTCACCCATTGTGCACCTAAACCCAGAGCCGCCGCCGCCAGTTGCATCATATTTACCGCATTAGCCATGTTATGGTCAAAGGTGTGCTGTTCATAGAAACGGTGGGTTATGGTGCTGGCTTGCATCGCCCTCATGTCACCAAGCACGGCGATGATAACCGGGGCGTCCCTCCACAGCTCTTCGCTCGGCTGTTTCCGGGCAAGCTTGGGGTGCCCGTACTCCGGCAGGCGCGTCAACTCCACTAGTGTCTGCATCTTCGCGTAGTGCAGGAATGCCTCAGCCATTTTCCCTATAGTCACTTTGTCCTTTATCACGATGAATTCCCAGGGCTGACTGTTAGCTCCCGACATCGCCCAGCGCGCCGCTTCAAGAATCTTGTTCAGATACTCTTCGGGGACAGGGTCAGGCTTGAACCGGCGGATGCTTCTCCGCTTTCTGGCTAGCTCTAGAAAGTCGTCTATCTGCATATGTAAACCTCCGGACGATAAATCGGTATTTCGTTGCTTCCTAACGGCTATTATTAGCTTTTGCCATTATATCTGTCAAGACACGCCTGATACCTTATAAAAGTCCCGATAGCACAGACTTCCATTTGTCAACGAGCCTGGTACGCAGCTCCGGGCTCATGCGGGCGATGGGGTACCACTCGTCTTTCCATGACAGGTCGCGGCAGGCATCTATGACCACCCGGGCTGCGGTGAGTAATTTCTGTTTATTCCCAGCCATTTTCTCACTTGGAGGTATAGCTGTATGCACGTTATTAGTATGACAGTTCGGAATAATGTGAATCTGACGGTCCAGGCGCGCCCTGGTAACCATTGCCCATAAAACCTGGTCCAGATTAGATGGGTCAATATCTTCTTCTACTACCACCGTATAAGCCCCCATGTGGGCAGGGTATTGAGAAGCAATAGTCCCGACCTGGACAGCATGCCCGGAATAGAGTTGTTGAATAGAAACTACGTTAAACAACCCACCGCTACCCGAATAATGGGACCAGACTCCTTTTACTCCGGGGATGCCATAAGATTCCAGGCGCCTACGAATGGCGGCTGCGTCCGATACGGAGAATTGCAGGTTAAAAACATGTGGTGGAACGGCAGGTTGTGAGCAGGTTAAAATCGGGTTAGTGCGATAATGAACAGCCTTAATCCTTATTAGTGGTTCCGGCACTGTGGCTAGTCCTCTGTTAGCATAATACCCGTGCCACTCTCCGAAAGGTCCCTCATCAACATACTCTCCGGGTTGGCATTCGCCCTCTACTACTATTTCAGCCCATGCCGGAATAGGTAATCCGCTATAAGGACCTTCTATGACTTCAACAGGCGCACCTTTAATTGCTCCGGCATCATCATATTCCGACATCCCCCATGGAGTATCCATATGGCAAGAGACCCACCATAAGACGGGTTCCAGGCCTGTCGCAATGGCAACGGGCATTACCTGTTTTCGTTCAGCATACTTATTGTAGATAATATTCCCATGTACTCCCCAGGTGGCATGCAGCGCCAGATGGTTTTTGTCCACCACCATAACACGATAAGTTCCTAGATTCACGTATCCTGAATCAGGGTCTTTTTGAATAACAGCATGCAAAGTTCCAAAATATCTACTGCGGTCCAACTCATGGAAGCGGGGTATTGGGAATCGTAATATATTAATTTTCTCCCCGGTATCTGTGTTCTCCATCACCGGGCCAGAACTAACAAACCCGGGTGGAATGGGTTGTAATTTTTTACTCCTATGGTACCAATTATCTGCTACCTTAAGGGGTTCTACATTGTCTTCGGGCAATCCTAGCGCTCTTGCTATCCTCCATGTTGAGCCGAGCATACCGAACATGGTGCAGTAGCCCCTGGGGTAGCCAGGGATTTCGTCAAAGATTACGGCGGGTTTGGGGTGCTTGCCCTCATGGTAGATTAGCTCCACGATGGAGCTCATCTCTACATCCCAGTTCGCGCCGGTGACGTATTTAAGTTCCCCTCTGTTTTCAATGGCTTTAATAAAATCTCTCAGGTCAATGTAGCTCATGCTTTTCCTTTCTAGCGAATTGCCCCTTTTGGTGTGGCTTACATATAAGAACACATTATGACAGGGCGTGTCAACATCCAGCCGTGACGCCGATGCAGGTGGCACATTGCGACACGGAGCTTGACGGACGTGATATAATAGTATAACGTAGCGCCCCAGATACTTGACGAGGCGCTTCGCCTGGTAAAAGAATACTCTAAATAGCTCGAAAGGAGCGAGAAATGGCTGACAATATTTACGACCTCAGGTCATTTATCGAGAGACTGGAGCACGAGGGGGAGCTTGCCAGAGTTAAAGCTGAGGTGGACTGGAAATACGAGCTGGGAGCGATAGCTTTCAAGTGCCTCGGTCCCCCGGCGGGTCCGGCACTGCTCTTTGAAAAAGTGAAGGGCTACGCCACTCCGGTGTTCACGGGCGGTCTGCTCACATTGAAGCGCATCGCTTTAGCGCTGGGCTTCCACCCCGGGACCGATGAAGCTACTATGGTCAAGGAGTGCGCCCGGAGGCTCGAGACGCCGATGAAACCGTCACTGGTAAAGACGGGTCCATGTAAGGAAAACAAGCAGTTTGGCAAAGACGTAAATGTCCTGAAATTCCCCGTGCCCTGGTGGACGGAGAAGGACGGGGGACGGTACATCGGCACCTGGCATCAGGTTATGGTGAAAGACCCGGATTCAGGCTGGCAGAACGCGGGCACGTACCGCATGATGCTGCATGACGCTAATACCTGCGGTATCCTGTTCTCCCCCTTCCAGCATATCTCCCTGATTCACCATAAATACCTCAAGATGAATAAACCGACACCTATAGCTATAACCATAGGCAATGACCCGGCTTGCGAGCTGGTATCAATCACTCCTTTCCCCGCCGGTGTCAGTGAATGGGATATGGCTGGTGCTCTGAGGGGCAGACCGATAGAGGTGGTCAAGGGGGAGACGGTAGACCTTCTTATCCCGGCGAATGCGGAAATTGTTATCGAGGGTGAAATACCTATCGGTGAGAGGAGACAGGAAGGACCTTTCGGCGAGCATACCGGGTTCTATGGCGGAGGTAAAAGGCCGATGCCCATTGTAAGGGTCAACTGTGTCACTCACCGCAATGAGCCTATCTTCCGCGGTAGCATCCTGGGTAAACCGGTCACCGAAGACCATAGCTGTCTATCCTTTGTCTTTGCCAGCCAGGCTATGGCTATGTACAAAGCGGCTGGTTTCCCCGGCGTCACCGGGGTAAGCTACCCGGCGGGCGGCGACCCGGACTTTAACGCCATAGTAGCCATAAAGAAGAGCTATGCCAGTCAAGGCCTGGATGCGGGCAGGATGTTGCTCGCCAGCAAGGGCGGTAAGATGCTGAAGCATGTCATTGTCGTGGACGATGACATTAACATCTACGATTTAAATGAGATACTCTGGTCAATAAACACCAGGTTTCAGGCAAGCCGTCAGCTATACATAACGCGGTATGAGAGCGGTTCCAGGCTCGACCCGTCCGTGCCCTTTGACTGGATGGGCATTACGGACAAGATGATAATGGATGCCACCTGGCCCATGACGCCGGACTTCCCGCCGCGTGAGGAGTATGGTGGAGCCGTCCACCCGCCCGCCGTTAAACCCGGCGAGGAGGCGCGCCAGCTGGTGGAGAAGCGCTGGCAAGAATACGGGATTAACTGGAATAAGTAAAAAGTAAGAGGGGCGCGGAGCCCCTCTTATTGTTTTGTCATTTTCTTATACAATTAAGGATGGACAGGTGTATAGTCCATAAGCAAAAGGAATAGACTTGCGTATGATAGACACCTGAGGTAAACTAAGACAAGCTTGGCACAGCTCGACCCTTCACCCAGTCAAGCCAAACAAGTGGCGGGTCTAGTCCCAACACACGGCCGATTCGGAGCGAAACAGGTAACCGATTTCACTGAAATACGCTCTGTAAGTACACTAAACAAGCTTTTGTTTTCATCGCCCTCACTTCACCGGTGCTATTAAAAAAGTCTGGTCTGATGGTCAACGACCATCAGACCAGATAAGACCATCATGCTACCAGTAATCCTGCTAGTTAATACCGTTTACCAGGGCTTTGAGCGCAAATTACAGCTAGTGTTCGATTACGCTATTTCGTGCTGAATTGCTTTACAAAACGCTTGAGGTCTTCAACTATCTTGCGCGCTGCTTTATGCCCCAGAGACTCCATTCTTGCTATCCATGCTTCTTCAACCGGTTTACCTGCTACGGCATACCATTTTTCGATTTCTTCTTTTGTGGGCGTAAAGTAAACTGCCTCATAGCCTTCTTTCTTAACGATGCCCTGCAGTTGTTCGCGGCAGTAGTCAAAGACGTCACTGCCGTTTCTAATAGCCTGTTTCTCACCGCTTACACTCATTATCTGTTCCTGGACGTCAGGCGGGAACTCGTTCCACAGTTCCTTGCTGATAACATAGGCGTTAACCGCGGTTGTGGTAGGTATCAGTGAGTAGTATTTCACTACCTCGTAGAACCTGAAGCCGATGATAGCTTCAAATGGTGCTGCCATGCCATCTGTAACGCCTGATTTCATAGCCACGTAGTTATCCGGCATGGGGAGGGGTATGGGCACTCCGCCGAGGGCCTTCAGCATCTCCATAGGTGGTCCGGATACCATCCTGAGCTTCATGCCTTTGACGTCATCCATGGTTTTTATCTGTTTTTTAGTGGTAATGAACGGGTACGGGTCGGTTGACCAGATGGTCAATGCCTTAATCCCGGCTTTATCGAACTGGGCTTGAATCTCAGGGGTGTTTTGATAAAGCGCCCAGGTGGCCTGGCTCGCGATGTAACCGTTGGGCATCATAAAAGGAAGCATGGGGGCATCTGCTAAATCAAAATTCCCCGGGTACTGCCATGGCATGAACCAGGCAATATCGGCAATACGGGACTTGATACCCTCAAGGGCATCTCTATCTTTCATAATGCTCTGCGCCGGGTAGATGGTTATCTTTACTCTGCCGTTGGTAGCCCGCTCAACATCCTTTATCCATGGTTCGTGTCCGCGTACTTGATAGGGACTCCCGGGCACCTGGTTATGGTGGAACTTTAAATTCCAGACTTTCTCCTTCTGGGCTGCCTGGGTAGGAGCAGGTGCAGTGGCAGGAGCTGGTTTGGCTGGTGCCGGGGCGGCGGCTGGAGCGGGCACTGGGGCTGGAGCGGGCACTGGGGCTGGCACTGGCGCTGGTGCCTGTGCGGCACAGCCAGCAAGGATAATC
>JAUYDO010000014.1 GCA_030691835.1 Dehalococcoidia bacterium
GAAGTAGCGGAGGCGAATATTACAAGCACGGTGTCTGAGAAACAGACTGCATCAAGGCTGGCTCTCTTGCGCAAGAGCCTGGCTTACTACATCACACACCCTGCGGTATCGCTACTCGCCCGGACACGCGTCACCCCGACGGCGCTGACGTGGGTCAGCTTGCTCCTGGCGCTGGGCGCTGGAGCTCTCATTGGTCTGGGATACCTTCTCGCCGCCGGTCTGGTGGTGCTATTTGCCGGTTTCTTCGATATCCTGGATGGGGCGCTGGCGCGCCGCACCGGTCAGACCACGCGCTTCGGCGCCGTGTTTGATTCTACAGTCGACCGCATCGCAGAAGGTGCCACGCTCATCGGCATCACGGCGCTATTCTTAGTCAGGGGCGAACCGGCATGGACGGTTATTCTCGCCGGTGTCGCCATGCTCAGCTCCTTCCTGGTCAGCTATATCAGGGGCAGGGCAGAGGCAGTTAATATTGATTGTCAGGTAGGCATCTTTACCAGGGCGGAGAGAGTGATTATACTGGCACTTGGTCTGCTGATTGACCAGGTGCTGATTGTGCTGGCAATAATCACGGCACTCAGCGTTATCACTGTCATACAGAGACTGGTTCACGTTTACAGGCAAACAAAGCCTTAGACTCTAAAAGGGGGGACTATGCCCGCTATTGCTGTGGTTGGTGCTCACTGGGGGGATGAGGGGAAGGGAAAAATCGTTGACCTGTTAGCGGAGAAAGCTAACCTGGTTGTTCGCTACTCCGGTGGCGATAATGCCGGTCATACCGTAATCAACGACTACGGGGAATTCCGCCTGCACCTGATTCCCTCCGGCATGTTCTATCCCCATACCACCTGCATTATCGGTAATGGCGTAGCCGTTAATCCCGCGGTGCTCCTTGCCGAGATGGCTGACCTGACCAGGCGTGGCGTGGATACCAGCCGCCTCTTTGTCAGCGACCGCGCTCACCTGATTATGCCATATCACATTCTGCTTGATGGTCTGGAGGAAGCGGCGCTCGGCAGTAAGGCAGTGGGCACAACCCGCAAGGGCATCGGTCCTGCCTTCAGTGACAAGGCGGCGAGGCTGGGAATCCGGGCTGGCGACTTGCTGGACAAAGAGGTGTTTTTGAACCGCCTCCGCTCTGTGCTGGAACGCAAGAACGCCATTCTGACCAGAGTATACCGTATGAAGCCGCTCTCCGTTGAAGAGATATTTCGCCAGTACTGGGGCTATGGCGAACAGCTTGCCTCCCATATCAGGGAGACCACCGGCATGGTAAACGAGGCACTGGATAAAAAAGAGGCTGTCCTGCTGGAGGGCGCTCAGGGGACACTGCTTGACCCCGATTTCGGCACCTACCCCTATACCACGTCTTCCTCACCTATGGCGGGTGGAGCGTGCCAGGGCGCTGGCATCAATCCTTTGCGGATAACCGGCATAATAGCTGTTTTCAAAGCCTACTGCACCAGGGTGGGTGGCGGTGCCTTCCCAACCGAGCTAAAAGACGAGACCGGGAACCTGATAAGAGACCGCGGACATGAGTACGGCACCACTACCGGCAGGCCGCGGCGCTGTGGCTGGTTTGATGCCGTTGCCGCGCGCTACAGCAGTCGGCTTAACGGCTATACCGGAGCTGCAATCACTCGCCTGGATGTGCTGGACACTTTGCCGGAGCTCAGGATTTGCGTGGCTTACAAACTGGGTGGTAAGACCATAGACTTCTTCCCGGCGGGAATAAACGACCTGGAGAAGTGCGAACCAGTCTATGAAGAATTGCCCGGCTGGCAGACATCCATCAGCGATATACGCAAATTTGAGCAGCTACCGGTGGAAGCGCGTCGGTACATCGCCAGGCTGGAGGAGCTTTGTGCCTGCCCGGCGACAGTCATTTCCGTAGGACCCAAGCGCGAACAGACCATTATAAGAAAACATATATTTTAGACCGGTTGCTGGCTCAGGTCTCTGAATTCACCCTCCCACTCCTTGATGGGCATTGAGAAAATACAATAACCTGGCTGTCATTGCGGTAAACCATAAGACGGCGGGAGATTGCTTCGCCCGCCTCTGGCGGACTCGCAATGACACATACAACCGGATGAGTTTCTACTCTACAATCATCGTTAGAGTTTATTGACTTTAGTCCTCGTCCTTTGTTATAGTTACCTCTTAAAAGGAGGAGAACCCCATGAGCCCTCAGTTTAAACAGCTACGCCATGCCTACGGATTCGACGAAGTAGCCATAGTCCCCGGAGACGTCACCGTCAATCCAGAGCAGGCTAACCTTGATTTGAAGATAGATAAATTCGTTTTCCCGGTTCCTATCATCGCCGCCGCAATGGACGGCGTCACCGACCCTAATTTCGCCATCCAGATGAGCAAGTTTGGCGGACTAGCGGTCCTGAATCTCGAAGGCGTCTGGACACGCTACGATAAACCTGAGGAGGCACTGGCTGAAATCGCAAAAGCGGCCCCTCACCGGGTCACCCCGTTGCTCCAGAAAATCTACTCACAGCCTATAAAAGAAAACCTCATCGGCGAACGGGTGAAAGCCATAAAGAAGGGTGGCGGTGTGTGTGCCGTTTCCACCATTCCGTCGAACACCAAGCGCTTTGCCCCCCTTGCCGCTGAAGCCGGCTGTGACATACTCGTTGTCCAGTCTACTGTTACCAGCGCCCGCCATATTTCCAAGAGCTACCGCGGCCTCATCTTCTCCGAGCTGGTGCAGATGATGAAGATACCCGTCGCTGTCGGGAACTGCGTCAGCTACAATGCCTGCATCGAGCTAATGAGGACCGGCATCGCCGGAGTCCTGGTGGGCGTGGGACCCGGCGCCGCCTGCACCACGAGACAGGTGCTTGGCGTAGGTGTGCCTCAGATAACTGCCACCATTGACTGCGCCGCCGCCCGGGATGACTACCTGCGCGAGTCCGGCAGATACGTACCCATAATCACCGACGGCGGGTTCCGCAATGGCGGAGATATTTGCAAGGCTGTCGCCGCCGGTGCTGACGGCGTGATGCTCGGTTCTATCTTTGCTCAGGCTGAGGGGTCGCCGGGGCACGGCTATCACTGGGGCATGGCGAATCCCCATCCGGCACTGCCCCGGGGCACCAGGATAAAGGTGGGCACCACCGGGCCCCTGCAACAAATCCTGTTCGGGCCCTCCTCGGTTACTGATGGCAGTCAGAACCTGGTAGGCGCACTGCGTACCGCTCTGGGTGTCTGCGGCGCTCTATCTATCGCCGAGATGCACAAGGCGGAGATGGTTATCGCTCCGTCCATCGTCTCCGAGGGTAAGTTCTGGCAGATGATGGCTCAGGTAAAGAAGTAGCGGCTGAGAGTCCCGTGCTCTGTTCCCCTTCGGCGGGTCAATAAAGAGACTTAGAAGCATCAAAGGACTGAAGGTGTTGCTCTCCTCCTGGGCTGACCCGCGCTGTGACGACCAGGTCTACAAAATGATGGATGAGGGAATTAACTACATTCAAAAGATTCATAAAGAGGTCCTCCGGGAAAAGGCAAAGCCCGGTTCTGCTGAGACAGCGGTTATAGCAACACAGGTCGCCAAAAACCTGGGTTTGCCTCAAATAGCCCTGAATCCGCTCTTCTTCAAATCAATAAAAGCCCACCTGAACGGTATTGTCATTGCGAGCGAAGCGAAGCAATCCGTGAAATCCGGGGGTACGGATTGCTTCGTCGTCCCGATGCGTCGGGACTCCTCGCAATGACATTAGTAAACGACCTCGATTTAATGATTTGACACGGAGAGATTATACTAGTATTATCTGAAAGGGTTTGTGGGTCTGGTCTTGGTGAGAATGATGCTAGAAGAGGGTGAGGCGGTTGAAGTTTAGCTTTTTACCCAGGAAAGACAATTTTCTCGAACTTTTTGCGGATAGTGCCCATAATGCCGTAGAGTCGGCTCGTCTGCTTAAGGACCTGGTTGATAACTACACCAATGTCCCGGACAAGTCCAAC
>JAUYDO010000024.1 GCA_030691835.1 Dehalococcoidia bacterium
GCGGAAAGTCTTAGCGCCCTACCGTGACGGCGCAGGCAAGCCCAAAGTCTGGAAAGAGGACGGAGAAACCCGATACCGTGTCACCCATCCCTCAAACCTCTGGACCGACATAACCGTGCCCTTCTGGTCGATGCCGGAAAATACCGCCCACCCCACTCAGAAGCCCGAGAAGCTCCTTGCCAAAATCATAGTGGCTAGCTCCAACCCGGGGGATATGGTGTTCGACCCGTTCCTGGGCTCAGGCACCACGTCAGTGGTGGCAAAGAAGCTGGGACGCAGATACCTGGGAATAGAGCTAGACGAATACTACTGCTGTCTGGCGGAGAAAAGGCTGGAGCAGGCAGACCACGATAGCTCAGTCCAGGGCTACTCTGACGGCGTCTTCTGGGAGCGAAACACACTGAAAGACCAGATTAGCTCTCGCCGGAAGCTCAGCGCGCCACCGAGACACGGTTCAGCATGACGTAGCCCAGCGCATTCAGGTTATATCCCTTGACGTACGATTTAACAAGGACATAGTTCTGTCCGAACGACAGCGGCAGTAATGCGGCGTCCTGGACCAGCTTCTGCTCCGCCTGCCGGTACATCGCCAATCCCTCCGCCATGTCCGGCTCTACGTTAGCCTTATCCACGATAGCATCCACCTCAGGGTTGGAATAGCCTCCGTAGTTATTCTCAGTGCCAGTGTGAAACAGTATATCGAGAAAGTCCTGAGGATGGGGATAGTCCGCCACCCAGCCAATGTCGAACATGGCATCCTTTTCCTGCTTGAGCTTGTAGAAGAACACCGGTGGCTCGAGCTGCCTGACCTTGACCTCGACACCAAGGTTCTCCCGCCACTGTTGCACCATCGCCTGGATAGTCGATGAGGCGGAGCCACCCCAGCCCGAGGTGGTCATTGTAATCGGGGGCAGTTTGGATACGTCACCGTATTTGGAAGCCTTTATAAGCTCCCTGGCTTTATTTACATCGTAGCCGAGACCGGCCAGGTTCGGATTGTAGCCGGGAATGCCCGGCGGCAGAATGCCATCCGCCCTCTTCATCATGTTCCTGAACACCAGCGCGACAATTCTGTCCTTATCCACTGCATGACTGAAGGCTTTGCGTACGTTGACATCATCAAACGGCGGCTCCGTAGCGTTAAATCCGATGTAGGAGAAACTGAGCTCCGGTACTACCTGTAGCTCCTTGTAGAAAGGACCGGACTTATCCATGACCTTGTCAATGTAGTCAAGCGAGACGCCGGCAACATCTATCTTGCCGGTCTCGTACAGGTCTATCGGCCGGCCGCTGTACAGTTGAAATATCACTGAAGCGACCTTAGCCATCTCGCCGAAGTAAGACTCGTTCCTGTCCAGCACTACTTGCTGGTTCTCTACCCAGCGGTTTAGCTTGAAAGCACCGGTGCCGTTAGGCTTGCGCCACCATTCCTTGCCCAGCGCAACGTTCGCCCTGTCCACAACAAAGGAAGTGGGATAGGTCAGCTTCCACAGGAAATAGGACTTGGGAGCATCTATAGTCACCTCCAGCGTGAAATCGTCAATGACCTTCACCCCGCTGAGCTCTTTGCTCTTACCACTCAATATGTCCTTAGCGCCAACGATGTCGGACAGGTAAGTTGGTGCGGTACTGGAATCTGTAGCCGGGTCAAGGGCACGCTCCCAGGAATACTTGAAATCAGCCGCCTTGACCTGCTTGCCGTCATGGAACCTGACGTTCCTGCGCAAAGAGAATGTATAAGTACGACCCTCATTGCCCACCTGCCACTTTTCAGCAATGTCCGGCGCTGGCTGGAGCTTATCATCAAGATAGACCAGTCCGCTGAATATCTGGAGTATGTACTGGTGCGATGTAGCCTCACCGGAGACCGCGGGGTCAAGGGTATGCGGGTCAATGCTGTACAGGTTCAATACCCCTCTAGCCGGGACAGGTGGAGCCGGCGCGGGCGCGGGCACAGGCTTCGGCGCGGGCGCAGGTGCCGGTCCCGGCGTCGTTGGTACAGGTGATGCCGCCGGAGTGGTGGGCGCCGGTGCTGATTGGAAGAACTGGCACCCGCCCAGAATCAAAGTGGCGAGCAATATTAAAGAAAATATAAAGTACAGCGTCTTTCTCATAGTCTACATCAACCCTTCTCGCTTCATGCTCAGATAGCTACCATCGCCCAGAATGATGTGGTCCAGCACGTCTATGCCCAGTATCTTGCCCGCTTCAACCAGCCGCCCGGTCATCTTGATATCATCGTCTGATGCTCCGGAGTTCCCTGACGGGTGGTTATGGACAAATATTACCGATGCGGCGCTGGCGGCGATGGCTTCCTTGTATACCTCCCTGGGGTGCACCACGCTAGTGTCCAGACTGCCGACCGAAATTTCAGCGGTGTTGATTAACCGGTTTCTGGTGTCCAGGAAAAGCGCCCAGAAATGCTCCTTCTTTTTGTCCTTCATTCTGCCTTTTATGGAGCTGACCACTGCCTCGGGCGTAGCCACATCTATCCTGTCTCCTATTTCCACCGCGCCTTGCACGCGGTTAGCCAGCTCAAAAGCCGCTCTTATCTGGGACGCCTTAGCCAGACCGATTCCCCTGATTTCGGATAGCTGTTCCAGCGAGGCACCGGCGATTCCCTTCAGGTTGCCGAACTGGGCAAGGAGTCTCTGCGCCGTGACCATAACCGATTCCCCGGAGGTGCCGCGCCCCAGTATGAGAGCAAGAATCTCCTGGGCGGAAAGCGCCTCAGCGCCGAACTTCTGCAACCTTTCTCTCGGTCGCTCCGATGGAGGCAAATCGTGTATGGTAAAGGACTTCTCCGCTGACATACTTATCTAATCTGCCCGTACTGAGCTTTGGCGAAATTTCGCCACTGGGCGTCCAGACCGTCCATATCGAAGTTATATACTTTTCGGAAGGCTTCGTCATACCCGCTTCCCCGCCGGAAGGTATTGAGTAGCTCAAGCATCTTAGCTGACCCGTACTGCCTGATAAGAAAGTCCACAAGGCTGTAGCTCTGCGCATAGGACTGCAGGCTCTGCTCTGTAAAGGCTGAGAAGGGGCTGGACAGACTACGTACGGAAAAGAGGCTATTAGTAGCCAGAGCCCGGGCAAGTTGATTGGTGTACTCGGGAGCCAGAGCACCTTCGGCATACATGGCAAAGCCTTCGTTGAGCCATACCGGCGGTTCGTTATAAGGATTTACAGTCATCTGGAAAAACACGATATGTGCCAGCTCGTGAGTCATTGCTCCCTGGCCCCAGGCAAGCTGGCTCGGTGCAATGCCTATGCCGATTATGCTAAACTGTGAATAAGCTACACCACCGGTCCACTCCTGCGGAAAGACCATAGCGCCCTGCAAATCCCTGGCACCCGAGTAGATATATATTTTGACTGGTCGCTCAAGAGAGGCGCCGGTATCCTTACCCAGTCTCACCAGCGCATTCTGCGCCGTATCCATCAGGGCACGGGAGAAGCTGTCGTTACCGTCATACCAGAATATAGTTATCTTGCCCTGAGATAGGCTCCGGAAACGGTAGCGGTTATCGTTGAACTGGAGCGGAGTCGGGCGCGTCTCGACGGTCTCACCCCTGGCGTTCTTCGCCAGCCACCAGTACTCGAGGTTTGTTCCCGGGGGCAGACCACCTATCTTCCTCAATTCAAAAGACCATTTGGCATCAACCGTGCGCGCCGGTACGAACTCGATTAGCGCCTCGCTGGTCACATCCGCATAGCTAAACTGCTCGGTTTTATAGCGCAGTCGTACGTCAGTCACATCGGCATCACTGGTAACCTTCGCGCCGAAATTCAGCTTCAGTGGAAAATCTATCTGGGCGGCGCTTTCGGACACTGTGAGCCCGGTCTGTACCTGAGCCGCCGCCGGACTCAGTACCGAAAATAACAGAAGAATAACTACAGCCAGAACCCCGATTCTCTTATACATTTCTCTCCCCACCCAGGCTTGAACGCAGATAAGCGGTGATGAAATCATCCAGGTCACCGTCAAGGACTGCGTCGGGATTGCCTGTTTCAAAGTCGGTCCTGTGGTCTTTAACCATTTTGTATGGATGAAGCACATAGCTCCGTATTTGATTGCCCCAGCCAGCCTCTATGCGCTTCCCCTTTAGTTTGGCTCTTTCTTCGGCTCTCCTGGCTAACTCTAACTTTAGCAGGCGAGCCTGAAGAATCTTCAAGGCAATGTCTTTGTTCTGATGCTGAGAACGTTCGGTCTGACAGGTAACTACCAGTCCT
>JAUYDO010000179.1 GCA_030691835.1 Dehalococcoidia bacterium
CTATCCATTCTCAAGGTTCTGCGGAGCCTGCAGAAGCCTGCCGGTGCCAGGATAATCGAACGGCACCTGAAAGATTATGGTATTTTACTCGGCGAAAGGGCAGTAAGATACCATCTCCGTCTTATGGATGAACGCGGGTTAACCGAGCTGGTTGGAAAAAGGGACGGTCGTATTATTACCGAAAAAGGGCTTAACGAGATAAAAAGCGCCATGGTAAAGGACAAAGTGGGTTTTGCCATAGCCAAAATAGAGATGCTGTCCTTCCGCACCAATTTTGATTATGAGAATCGCCGTGGCGCTGTACCAGTAAACGTTTCAATATTCCCAAAGGAAAACTTCAAAAAAGCTTTGCTGGCAATGAGACCCGTTTTTGAGAGAGGTTATTGTGTAAGCCAACTGGTCGCAACCGCAGATAGTGGACAGCGACTAGGGGATATCCTTGTTCCTGATGGTAGAGTCGGACTGGCTACTGTTTGCAGTATTGTTATAAACGGCACTCTACTTAAAGCCGGCATACCAATGGATTCCAGGTTTGGCGGCATATTACAGATAAATAACGGGAAACCAACTCGTTTCACCGAGATTATTCACTATAATGGCTGTTCACTTGACCCATCCGAAATTTTTATTAAGGCGAAAATGACCTCTGTGAGGGAAGCGGTTTCTACCGGCAATGGCGAAATACTGGCTAACTTTAGAGAGGTGCCAGCTATATGTATGCCGGTTGTCAACCGTGTGCTGGAAGAATTAAGAACGGCTGGATTGGGAGGGGTGATTGTCAGCGGAAGCCTCAGTGAGAACGTATGTGAGATTCCCGTAGACCCGAATAAGATAGGGCTGGTCCTTGTTGGCGGCTTGAATCCCGTCGCCGCGGCACAAGAGGTTGGAATCGTAGCTGAAAACTACAGCATGTCTACCGTCGTAGAGTATAGGGACCTGGTTAAAATCACGGAGCTATGAAATTACCTCGGCGTGGGACCCAGTGCCAACCGCGTCGACAAAGAATCCACGATAGTACCTGAACTCAAAGAAATAACGGTATATAGAATAGGGAGGTGGAGGCGCAATATATAGAAATATTTAAGTGTAAATATACGTATCGGGTTCTTGTGTATCTGAACATAATTAGAATAAGAGGAGTAAAGAGGAGCAAGGAATGAATTTGCGGCGTCCCAATTCGAATGAAGCAACCAGAACGGCTAACAGGTCCAGGAGCGTAGCGCCAAGCAGTGGCATATGTACCCGCTGTCTTGACGGATGTACCGGCAACTGCGAGGTATTCAAGGCAGCATTCCGGGGCAGAGAGCTACTATATCCCGGACCCTATGGCGAAATAACCGCCGGCTCTGACAAGGACTTTCCCGTTGACTATTCGCACCTAAATATCCAGGGCTATGCCCTGGGAGCCAGGGGCTTGCCCAAGGGAGTCGAGGGTAACCCGGATACAGCCACCTTCCCCAGCGTCAACACCGAGACAGAGTACGGCTGGGACAAGAAGGTCAGGATGAAGCTACCCGTCTTTACCGGTGCCCTGGGTTCGACCGAGATTGCGCGCAAGAACTGGGAACATTTTGCTGTCGGTGCCGCCATAAGCGGCGTGACCCTGGTCTGCGGTGAAAACGTCTGCGGTATCGACCCGAAGCTCGAGCGTGATGCCAAAGGTAAGGTCACCCTGTCACCGGACATGGACCGCAGAATAGAGATATACAAGCGTTACCACCAGGGCTATGGCGAAATACTGGTGCAGATGAACGTTGAGGATACCAGGCTGGGGGTCGCCGAGTATGTCAACAAGAAACACGGACTGGATACCATCGAATTGAAATGGGGACAGGGCGCTAAGTGCATCGGCGGCGAAATCAAAGTAAATAGCCTTGAAAGAGCTCTGGAGCTCCAGAAACGCGGCTACATCGTAACCCCGGACCCATCCAATCCCATTAACCGGGCGGCATTCAAGGATGGTGCCATCAAGGAGTTCGAGCGGCACAGCCGTCTGGGCTTCATTGACGAAGATGGCTTCTACGATGAAGTCGCTCGCCTCAGGAAACTCGGGTTCAAGCGCATTACCCTCAAGACCGGTGCTTACAGTCTGCGCGAGCTGGCAATGGCGATTAAGTGGGGTTCGAGGGCTAAAATCGACCTGCTGACAATAGACGGCTCTTCCGGTGGTACCGGCATGAGCCCCTGGCGCATGATGGAAGAGTGGGGCATTCCCAATCTTTATCTCCACTCGGCGGCATATGAGTTCTCAAAGAGACTTGCCGACCGGGGCGAGAGAGTGCCTGACATGGCTTTCGCCGGTGGGTTCAGCAGTGAAGACGGTGTGTTCAAGGCGCTGGCGCTCGGTGCCCCCTTTACCAAAGCTATTTGCATGGGTAGAGCGCTGATGATTCCGGGTATGGTCGGCAAGAACATTAAGAAATGGCTGGATGAGGGTAAATTGCCCAACACCGTAAGCCAATTCGGTTCGACCCTGGAAGAGATATTCGTCAACTGGGAAGACGTTAAGAACATCGTCGGTGCGGATGAGATGAAGAACATACCGTTGGGTGCGGTGGGCATTTACAGCTATTCGGAGAAGATAAAGGTTGGTCTGCAACAGCTCATGGCTGGCGCAAGGTGCTTCAGCGTCCCGGTAATCAGCCGGCGTGAGCTGATGTCTCTCACTCAGGAAT
>JAUYDO010000221.1 GCA_030691835.1 Dehalococcoidia bacterium
AAGCAGAAGAGGCGTATGGGGGCTGACCTGGCGGTTGTCGGTGTGGCCGCGCTGGTGACCATGACAAGCGATATCTGCAGCTCAGACGTACCTTATCTTACCAACACGGTGAATGTGCGCATCAACGATGTGAAGATAGCCCTCGGCGCTGTAGCACCCACCCCCATCAGGGCAAAGGCAACGGAAGCCATCCTGAAAGGCAATAATCCCGGCGAAAAGCTCCTTGAAGAAGCCTGCAGGGCGGCGTATGACGAATGTAAACCTATAGATGATTGCCGGAGTACCGCCGGCTACAGGCGAGAGCTGGTCGCAGTACTGACAAAAAGAGCTGTCGCTCAAGCAATTGAGCGAGTGAAACTGGAGGTATAGTTATGCCAACTAGAACTCTTGTCCTCAACGTGAACGGTGCCCGTCACGAAGTCCAGTCCAGCACCACGGCGACGCTTGCTGAGGTGCTCAGGGAAGGGCTGGGCTTGACCGGCACCAAGCTCATGTGCAACGAAGGCGAATGCGGCGCCTGCACTGTGCTTATTAACAGCCGTCCCGTTCTTTCCTGCATGACTCTGGCGGCAGACGCAGAGAACAAGAAGATTATGACCATTGAGGGGATGGCTGACCTGCAGACCGGCGCCCTCCATCCCATACAGCAGGCGTTTGTTGACAGGAGCGGTATGCAGTGCGGCGTCTGCACCCCCGGAATGATACTCACCGCCAAAGCCCTGCTCGATGATAACCCGAGTCCGACTGAAGACGATGTCCGGAACGCCCTGTCAGGGAACCTTTGCCGCTGTGGCAACTACCGCCGGATAACCGAGTCGGTGCTCCTGGCGGCTCGGCGGATGAAGGAAGGAGGCAAGAGATGAGCGAATTCTCCGTATTAGGTAAAAGCTACCCCAGGAAAGACGCCATTGAAAAGGTAAAAGGGGAAGCCAAATACATTCACGATATACAGCTTCCCAGGATGCTGTATGCCAAATTCTTGAGAAGCCCCTACGCTCACGCACGGATAAAGATGATTGATACGTCAAAGGCTGAGGCACTGCCCGGTGTCAAATGTGTGCTGACCTACAAGAATGTACCAAAAGTGCATCCGATGAGGAAAATGGAGTTCCTGCTTGATGAGACGGTACACCGCCCGGGTGAAGAGGTTGCCGGAGTCGCCGCCATCACCACCGAGATTGCGGAAGAAGCGCTCAAGCTCATTGAGGTGGAATACGAAGTTCTGCCCGCCGTCTGCACTCCTGAAGAAGCCATGAAGCCCGGCGCTCCGCTGGCGCATATAGATTACGGCACCAACATCTTTAAGGGCACACCGATTGTAAAGATTCCCAGGCTGGGTGAAGACGGCTGGATTAAACTGGAACACGGTGATGTGGACAAGGGATTTGCCGAAGCTGACTATATTCTTGACGGCACTTACGTAACCCCGATGCAATACAACTGCTCTCCCCTGCCCCGCGGCGTGGTCTGCGAGTGGTCAGGTGAGAAACTGACCTGCTGGGCTGATGTTCAGTTGCCTCTTGACCTGTGGCGCGATATAGCGCGCAACCTCGGTATGCCGCAGGCAAACGTACGGCTTATTGCCAACTATGCCGTCGGTGGCTACGGCGGCAAATCGCCGGAGAGGACCGCCACGCTTGCTGCCATCATGGCAAAGCGAGCCGGAAGGCCGGTCAAAGCGATATTCAACCGCTCGGAAGATTTCATCGGCACCCATCACCGCATTGGCTACAACAACTATAACAAGATTGGCGTGAAGAAAGACGGCACCATCACCGCCATGTACAGCAAGATAATCGCTCACTACGGCAGTGATACCATGGTGTGGGGCGTGTGCCAGGGTACGGCGCTGGTCGGCGCCTGCACCATGTTCTACAGGTGGCAGAACTCCAAAGCCGAGACTATAGGCGTGCTGACCAATGTGCTCGGCTACGGCGCTATGAACGGATTCGGTGACCCTGAAGCCATCTACAGTGTTGAGCGTTTGATTGACGAAGCCGCCGAGAAAATCAAATGGGACCCGGTGGAGTTCAGACTCAAGAACTGCATGAGATACGGCGATAAAGCCATGGAGTATGAGCAGGTACTGAACGGTCCTATCGAGTGGGGCATAGTCGGACCGGACCTGGACAGCTTCCCGGAGATTATTGAGAAGTGCGCCGATGTTTCGGAGTGGAAGAAGAGGTGGAAGGGATGGCGCACGCCGATGTCCGTTAACGGTCCCAGGCGAAGAGGTATCGGCGTAGCCATAGGCATGCACCACACCTCCTTCTGGCCATCCTCAGCCATCGTCAAGATGAACCAGGACGGTACCGCCAACGTGCTCTCCGGCGCCGTGGAGATGGGGCAGGGCTACGGCACGGCACTGGCTCAAGTGGTGGCTGAAGCCCTGGGCATCCGCTACGAGGACGTTGGTGTAACTCTGGCTGACACCGCCGCTACACCGGCTTCCAGGGGCAATGTCGCCAGCACCGGCACATCAAGCCCTATGAGGGCGGCACAGCTCGCGGCGGAGGATGCCAGGCGCAAGCTATTTGAGCTAGCCGCTCCCAAACTGGGGGTGACTCCGGATAAGCTCGAAGCTAAGGAGGGTAAAATCCGTGTCAAGGGCACAAACACCGCCATACCAATCGCGGACCTGTGCTTCACCCATTTCCAGGTCACAGGCACAGCCAACAA
>JAUYDO010000016.1 GCA_030691835.1 Dehalococcoidia bacterium
GACATTGTTAAGGTGTTACTGTGACACTACACTAGATTAGAAGCCGGTAGCAACCGAACGATATTGCAGCACCTTGAGGTCGCTGACGCTGGTGGCTTCATCTACGTTGGCATTGCGATGGGCATCACCGGTACCGATGTAGCCAAGGAAGCCAGCGACATGGTGCTCGCCGATGACAACTTCGCCTCGGTGGTAGCCGCTGTAGACGAGGGCAGGGCCATATTTAACCGTCTGCGCAACGTCCTCTTCTACACGCTTAACACCAACTTCGGCGAGCTCATTGCGCTGCTACTCGCCATATATTTCGTGGGTGAATCCCCGCTTCTGGCGGTACAGATTTTGTGGGTGAACCTTGTAACGGACACAGCCGGCGACGTACCGCTTGGCCTTGAGCCCAAGTTCGGTGACGAGCTCAAGCACCCGCCGCGGCACCCCGGCATCGGGCTGATATTCCCCGGTCAGTTCGTTCGCACGGTAGTTATCGCTCTGCTTGTAGGCCTGGGAACGTTCCTTGTTTTCCGCTGGGCGGAGCCAAGAATGGGCATCGATGAAGCCCGGACCATGGCTTTCTGTACCATAGTCGCCTTTGAGTGGTTCATGGCATTCGCCGCCCGCTCCGATGAGCACCATATACTGCAACTCGGTCTCCTTCGTAACAAGACGCTGGTAATATCTATTTCTATAGCCATAGCATTGCAGTTAGCTGTTGTCTATGTGCCTTTCCTGCAGGTAGCCTTCAGGACGGTTCCTCTGAGCATAGCTGAATGGGATATAATCATTGGGGCGGCGGGAGGACTGTTTGTCCTGGAGGAAATGCGGAAGGTTTTATTCCCGCGCCTGTTCAGCTTCGGCAAATATAAACCGTTCAGAATGCAGGCAAAGTAAGAGAAGTCGCGATGAAGAAGATTTGATTTGTATGTGTTCACAACTCATTTTAGTCACCCTTCACTAATCATATGGAAGGGTGACTTTTTAGTAAGCTTTGGGTTACAGGAAGACTAAAGCTGAACGTGGAGCCCTTACCCTCCTCACTCTGCGCCCAGATGCTTCCTCCGTGTGCCTGCACCGTATGCCTGGCAATCGCCAACCCCAGACCGGTTCCACTGCTGGACCGTGACTTATCCGCTTTGAAGAAACGCTCAAAGATATGGGACAGGTCCTCGCTGGAGATTCCTATACCAGTATCAGAAACGGAAACTATTACAGAATCCTTCTGGGAGCCAGTGTAAACTGTCACTTTCCCACCTTGCGGTGTGAACTTAACGGCGTTGTGTACTAGATTTATTATGACTTGCCGAATCCGTTCCTTATCGACCTGGACAGGGGGCATATCCTTTGATAGGTCTGTAAGCAAGGCTACCTGTTGCCTTGCTGCCTGAGGCTTTAATCGGGAAATCGCTTCCTCAACAACTTCATTGATATCTACCGGCTCCAGGTTCAGCTTGACCCGGCCAGTCTCAATGCGTGACAGCTCCAGCAACTCCGCTACCATTTGCGTCATCCCATCTACTTCGACATCAATATTGTTCAGGAAGTCTCTGGCAACTTCCTTGTCATCAATCGCACCATCTTTGAGAGTTTCGACTATTGCTTTGATTCCGGCAAGGGGAGTCCTTAGCTCGTGGGAGATGTTCCCCACGAACTCCCGGCGCATCGTTTGCAGATTACGCATTTCAGTGAGGTCTTGAAAAAGAATTAGAGCCCCCTTGAGCTTTACGGCCGCTATCGGAATGGCAATCACCCTCAGGAATCGCTTCGTCATCTGCAGTTCAACCTGGGCTGTTTGTTCTCTGCTCGTCCTGAGGCATGACTTAAGGATTCCGTCAATTTCGTGGTCACGTATAACTTCAATCAAGGGCTGGCCATTGACCTTTGACTCGTTGAAGTGAAAAAGGCGTTCCGCCGCCGGATTCGCCAGCATGATATTTCCTCCGAGGTCTGTCATTATCACGCCATCAGTTATACTGGATAGCACGGTTGCCAGCTTGCTTTTCTCATCAGAAACCGCTGTCATCATTTCTCTGAGGCTTGCAGCCATCTCATTGAACGCATGACCGAGCTGCCCCATCTCATCATTTGTGCGCAGGTGGATTTCCTGGTCAAGTTGTCCTGAGGCAATTTTCTGAGTTGCCTTTGTGATTTGTCTTAACGGGCGGGTTATCATTCTGGCAATTAGAGCGACAGCCAGAATGACAGCCAGACTGGCTACTGCCATCGACCGGATAACAGCAAGGAATAGATTATTTGCCGCTTTCTCTACCTCCGCAAGTGAAAGCGCAACCCGGGCTATTCCCAAGAGCTTGCCCTGACTGCTTACGGGCACAGCGACGTACATCATGTTCTGTCGTACTGTAGTACTGTAGCGGGTACTTTCCCCGATGTCTGAAGACAGAGCTGCCAGAACCTCGGGGCGAGTCGAATGATTTTCCATGGTCGCAGGGTCTTCCCAGGTATCGCCCAGCACGGTGCCGTCTGGAGCAATTATGGTTACCCTGGCTTCAATGCGCTTGCCCATAGTCTTTGCTGTGGCATCCAGCCTGCTATTCGCTCTCGAGTCCAGGAAGTGAGGCAGGATACCTTCAGCAACAAGCTTAGCTTCATTGGCGAGATGAGAACGTAGCTGGTCTACCCGGATATTCTGTGCA
>JAUYDO010000100.1 GCA_030691835.1 Dehalococcoidia bacterium
GCGAGCGCAACTGCATCTCGGCGAAGAGCACGCAGTTCCTGGCTTCATTGGCAATCCTTAGATAATGCGGGTCGGAGGCGTATAACAGGGGGACTTCGTCTTCTCTTATGCGTTCAATCTCGGCGATTGCCTTCTCCATCCTGTCCCCGCGCGAAATGACCGTTACCTCGTACGGGAATACGGCTTCCTGAACGGCAATAATCACGTGGTCCGGCTCGATGCCATCTTTCCTGTCTAGCGGAGCATACGTGAGCTTCTGGCATTGCTCAAGCTGTCTTGTATCTATTTTCGGTTCCGCCGACTGTTTGGCGTACTGTGCGGCATAAGTCCCGGCTCTGGCACCGCTGACTGCCGCACCGGGAAGCTGCGTAGCCGACGCCCTGCCCCGGGCCCTGGCATCGCCGCAGGCAAAAAGTCCGGGTAGTGAAGTCTGGCACCTGACATCCGTAACAATGCCGCCCCCGAGCGCGATACTGCCGTTAACGCAGTTCAGCCATTCTACCTGCTTTACTATCCGGTCTCCGGCCATCACCCCAGCGCTTTCCAGCATCATGGCAGGGACAGGACATGCTGTCCTCAGCTTTCGTACATCGTTTGGCTTATAAGAGGTCATGTCAAGATAAATCGGACCTCTACCGGCTCTGACCTCCATGGCACTGGCTTCGGCAACGGTCGCCAGGCTGGCATGGTCTCCATACTCCGGCGCATATTCAAGCAGAAATCTCTCGCCCTTACCGTTTCTGAACACTGCGCCGAGACCGACAAACATGTTCCAGCCGACGGTATCAAATTCTCTGAGTGAACCCTGCAGTATCTCGCCTATCTCGAACATACCGAGCTTCGCACCGGCGCGGTACGCCATCCAGTAGCCATCGCCCGTGGCAAACTTGTTAAAGGCGTTTCTGCCTTTGTAGGCGCAGGCGCCGGTAGCCATAACGATGGCTCTGGCTTTGAAAACCACCGGCTCACCCGTCTGGACGTTGAAGCCGATGGCTCCGGTGACCCTCCTGCCCGGCTCTCCGCCCTCGGTCAGAAGCTCGGTAAGCATGGTAAAGCCGATTGCCTGCACACCGCTGGCGATGACCTTCCTCGCCATGGCTTCCATCATCTGCTGACCGTGGAACATAGCCATCTTCTGCTTCCAGCGGCACTCCTTGCGCTCAAACCTGCCATCGGAAGTCTTTTCCCACTCCACGCCCCAGCTATCCATTTCCACCAGCCTCTGATAGCTCTCATCCAGGAAGACGTTAAGCCATTCCTCATCGTAAAGACCGGCACCCAGCCCTTCACTGAGGGCGATTTTTTTAAACTCCGTGTCTCTGTCATCTTCTTCCGGAAAGAAGCCACCAGCCCATACTCCGGCGGCAAAGGTAGCTACGCTGTCTTTGCCCAGCTTACCCTTGCTCACCAGCGTTACCTTGCTGACACCAGCCTCTCTAGCCTTTATCGCGGCGTAGGCTCCACCCAAGCCGCCACCGATTACCAGGACATCGGTCTCTATGACCTCGGTTCTTCGCGGATTAGCCACGGTGTTCCTCCTTGAGCGACTACTTCAATCCGTATTCCTGCCATCTCTGGCGCACCTTTTCCAACAGTTCCTTGCTGGCGCTGCAATAGATGGGGTGCTTCTGCCCGCCCCACTCCAGGCGTGGCTTCCACTCTATGGGCCACGTGGCGTCAATGAGCACCCGGTCCCACCTGCCCGACTGGTCCGTCATCTCCCTGATATCAGGATGAACCGATGGGTCAAGCGCACCGCCGATGGTGCCCGGGAAAAAGGCTATTCCCTCCATCGGTCTGAGGCGCTGGGCAATGGCGTTAAAGACAGCGTTCTTATCAGTGATGTCAGTCTCCGAGTCAACTACTATCACTATCTTGGAGGTGTGCTCCTTGCCGTGTACCGACCACAGGGCGGTGGCTACGTGCCTGGCATGTCCATAATACATATTATCGATGCTCACAATGATGATAGGATGGCTGACACCCAGCGAATCGCCTGGATAAATGCCCGTGATTCCTGGTACGCCCATGTCTTCCAGACTGTGCCAGAGAGATATGGTCTCAAGATAAGGGAAGGACTTAGCTTGTGCAACGTGAGGTCCCATGCCTTCCATATGACCGTGGAATATTGGGTCTTTTCTATGAGTAACGCATTTAACCTGAAATACGTTTCTGGGGATGGACTGCAGCCTGAGATAAGTTCCCGGAAACTCGCCAAACGGTCCTTCCTTTAAGAACGTCTCCGGCTCAAACAGGTACTCACCCTCAAGGACTATTTCGGAGGTTGCGGGCACCTCAAGGTCCACGCTCTCGCACTTTATTACTTCCAGCGGCGCTTGCTGAATAGCTCCAGCCACGTCATACTCATCTACTCCCTTCGGAAAAGGAGCACAGGCAACATAGGGCAAAACGGGCGGACAGCCCAGGGCTATTGCCATCGGCATTGATTTCTTGCCCATCGCCTGATACTTCATGGCATGTAGCCACGCATGCTGTTTCTCGATAAGGGCGACACCCATCTTGTTCCCGTCGTGCACCATGCCGCGGTACACGCCACAGTTAATCCAGCCCGTCTCAGGGTCCTTGGTGATTATGGCTCCCCAGGTAAAGATGTACCTGCCGATATCCCTACCCTCTCTGCCCCCATCAAGGCGATGCCATTTAGGCACGGGGAATTCAAGCAGATTAACCTTATCATCGTGCTCTATAACTTCTTTGCACGGTCCGCTGGAGACCATGACCGGCTTTATGCGCTGTCGGCACCGGTCCTTGAGTATCCTGAGCGCCTGCATCGGGTGCAAATCTTCCTGCAAGCCAAGAGCCATCAACATCCTTTTGAAAGAGCCTAGCTCGGTGTTGACCAGCAGCTTTCTGCCGTGCGTATCCTTGTAGTCCTTAATATTTTCGAAGAGAAGTGCCGGCTGGTTCCGGCGCAGAGCCTCCTCGATAACTGCGCCTACCTCGAGATACCAGTCCACCTCCGCCTTAACCCTCGCCAGTTCCCCCTTTGCCTCCAGACCCTTAATAAACTCCCTCAGGTCTTTGTACATTAAACTCCTTTCTTCAATATTTTTATTACTTCATAATATTAGGTAGGAACAATGCAATTTGGGGGAAAACCGTCAGAATAACTATAAAAATCACCAAAGCTACTACATACGGGGTCACACCTCGGAATATTGTATACATCGGCACATCATTAGCTATGCCTTTGATAACGAACACATTTACACCAACCGGAGGGGTAATTAGCGCAATTTGTGTTACTATCACTGCTATTACTCCAAACCATATAGGGTCGAATCCAGAATTGGTTATTAGAGGAAATACGATTGGTATAACGAGTATAAGCATTGCCAGAGCTTCTATAAAACAGCCGAGAATGACAAAGACAATAACAACACCTGTAAGTACAATGTACGGAGGCAAGTTGCTCCGGGCTACAAAATCCGCCATCTCAAGGGGCAGTTTACTCATCGCGAGAAAATATCCAAAAACCGTAGCTCCAATGACGATAATCATAATCATGGAAGTGGTCTGAACTGCGTCAATTATGGCAAACCAGAATTTTTTTAACGTCAGACGCTTCCTGCCCAGGGTGAAAAGAAAAGCTCCAAAAGCCCCTATTCCTGCCGCTTCGGTCGGGGTAAAAATACCGAAATAAATACCACCTATTACCAGGACAAAAAGAGCTACTATTCCCCAAACATCTTTAAGTGCCGTTATCCTTTCCCGAATACTTGCTTTAGGACCTCTGGGACCCAGCACAGGATTTAATCGAGCAAAGATATAAATGAGTAGCATGAACATAATTGCGAGTAATATCCCGGGGATGACGCCTGCTATAAGCAGTTTGCCGATGGATTCTGATGTGAGCATACCATAGATAACGAAGGTCATACTGGGTGGTATAAGGATACCGAGTGTACCACTCGAGGCTACACATCCGGTGGCTAAGGCAGCATCATATCTATATCTTTTCATCTCAGGCAGGCTGACTGTACCCACTGCCGCTGCCGTCGCTGCGCTGGAGCCGGAAACAGAGGCAAAAAAGGCACAGGCACCAGCGGTGGCCATTGCCAGCCCGCCCGGCAGGTGACCAACCCATCGGTAAGTCGCGTTATAGAGTTCGCTTCCTAGCTGGCTCTGAACAACAAAAGTCCCCATCAGCACGAAAAGTGGTATAACACTCATGTTATAGGAAGTTGCCGCTGTAATTGGTGATATGCCCATGATGGAAAGTCCACTATTTAAGCCGCCGAGATAAACAACACCAAGGAAGCCGACAAGTGCCAGAGCAAGACCGATGTTTACATTGAGAAACATGAGTATAAAGAGGACAACTATGCCTGCTATACCGGCTATTATCGGACTCATTTTTTAGCACCTCGAACCAGATAGCCCAAAAAGTCGATTAATAAGGCAAGGCAAAAAACCGCCATACCTAAAGCTGCTACAAATCGCGCCGGGTATATCGGAATGCCTAATGTGGAAGTGACTTGACCTTTTGCCATATCGTTCATCGCTAATAGAAAAATCTGCCGGGTCACCAGGGCAGTTACGGCAAAACCGATAAAAGAGATTGCAGCATCAGCAATTATCCGGGCTTTTGGTGGGAAAACGGAGACTACCAGGTCTATACTGATATGCCCCTTTTTTACATAGGTATAGGCTAGCCCGAGGAAGACGATGAGCATCATGGAGAGTTCTACAAGTTCAAAGGAGCCGGCTATCGGCTTAGAGAACAAATAGCGCAGCACAACATCAGCCGTGATAAAGAACATCAGACATGCAAGCACAGCCGCTCCAATACTAACTATTGCCACGGTCAGGACTTTCATTACTGCTCCCCTAGCCGGTGCTAGCTTAATCCATGCGAATAGTTTTATTTATAATTTATAAATAGCGCCGGGCACACACTCTATTGTTTGGCGAGTTTGAGTGCTTCTTCATAAACAGCTCGCCCGGGTAGATTTTTTGCTTCCATTTTACTTATCCAGTCATTATAAATAGGATTAACCGAATCTCTCCACCGGGCTAGTTCTTCCGGGGGTAGCTTATAAAAAGTAACACCCTTTTGCTTGGCAAGGTCCCAGCCTCGCTGAGACTGAGAATCCCAGAATTTGCCCACTCCATCTACCGACATTTTCATTCCGGTAAGATTATCTATGATAGCCTGCAAATCAGGGGGTAAACTATTCCACTTGTCCTTATTCATAACCAGAAAAAAGGGACCTACAAAGAGGTTGGCTACCGTGATATACTTTATTACCTCAGAAAACTTGAAGGTGAACTGCCCGGTAATGGAGAAAAATGTTCCATCCAGCACGCCTCTTTCAAGAGAAGTATAGATTTCAGGTGCCGGCATGGTAACGGGGCTACCGCCAAGAAGCCTGATGATATTGGCTTGTACTTCTCCGGTGCCTCTTATCTTCATTCCGTTCAGGTCTTCCTTAACCTTGACCAGCTTCTTCACCATTTGCATTTGATTCGGGTCGTAGGTCGCCAGACTCAGCACTTTGACATCTTTATATTCATTTTTAAATTCCGGAAACTTCTGGTACAGCTCCATGAGGACCCGGCTACCCTGTTGAGCTGAGGTAATCCCCAGCAGAGGTAGTTCCATTACCGAGGTCAGGGGGAAAATACCTGCGTAATAAGCCTGCAGCGAAACGGAGATATCAATAACACCGGTGCGGACCATTTCCCACTGTTCTGTGGGACCGCCCAGAGCGCCGCCGCTATAGATGCTTGTCTTGAATTTGCCGGTGGCATCCAGAGATTTTGCCAGAGGCTCAAGGCATCCGGTGTACATGATGTCTGTAGCAGTCTGCCCGGTGCTCAATTTTAGTTCTACCGGCTTCGCCGCCGGTGGTGGGGTTGTCGCCGGCGCCTGTGTTGGGGCGGTCGTCGGTTTTTGAGCCGGTGCCGCGGGCGCGCACCCTGCGATGAGTAACGCTATCACGGCAATCGCTAAGAGAACACTGTAGATAAAAGTCCTTCTCATTTTCATCCTCCTTGAAAATTAGACATACCAATATTTACTAAAGAGGTAGATAACATCAACTCATTTCATGCCTCCCTACGACTATTTTTATCCGACTGGTTTCGACAATTATTAATAGAAGAACATATTATCAAACAAAGTTGTAATCTGCAGATTTATTTCAGACCATACTCCTGCCACCTGCGGCGGACCTGCTCCAGCAGTTCTTTGCTGGCGTTACAATAAATCGGATGCTTCTGCCCGCCCCACTCCGGGCGTGGCTTCCACTCTATGGGCCACGTGGCGTCAATAAGCACACGGTCCCACCTTCCCGAACCTCCTGTCATCTCCCTTATTTCCGGCACGATTGACGGGTCAAGGGCACCACCAATAGTGCCCGGGAAGATGGTAATTCCTTCCATAGGTCTTAGTCGCTGGGCAACGGCATTCAATACCGCATTCTTATCGGTTATGTCAACGTCAGAATCCACCACGATTACTATTTTTGATTGCAGTTCTTTGCCATGTACCGACCACAGCGCCGTAGCTACGTGCCGGGCATGCCCGTAGTACATGTTGTCAATGCTGACTATAATAATTGGGTGCCCTGCTCCGAGCGAGTCACCGGGATAAACCCCCTTAATCCCCGGAATTCCCAGGTCTTCCAGATTTTGCCACAGACCGATAGTTTCCAGATACGGGAAGTCTCTTGCCGGTGACACGTGAGGTCCCAGCCCCTCCATAAGGCCGTGAAGAATCGGGTCTTGCCTATGCGTCACGCATTTAACCTGTAGTACACGCCTCATCACTTTGTCCAACCCCAGGTAGGTCCCGGGATATTCACCAAAAGGTCCTTCGGGGATAAATGTTGAAGGGTCAAGTAAGAGCTCGCCTTCCAGTATTATCTCGGAGTGTGCCGGAACCACCAGGTCTGAGGTTTCACATTTTATCACTTCCAGAGGCTCCTGCTGGATTGCTCCGACTACATCGAATTCGTCTACCCCGGCTGGAAATGGAGCACAGGCGACATAAGGCACCAGTGGGGGAGCACCAAGGACCACTGCCACCGGCATTGATTTTCCCCCCTTTGCTAAATATTTCGCCGCGTGCATCAAGGCATGCGACTTCTCAATAAAGCCAATGGTCATTCTGTCCTTGCCGTGTACTTGTCCCCTCTGCAGCCCGGCGTTAATCCAGCCGGAATCGGGGTCTCTGGTAACTATAGCTCCCCAGGTGTGGATGTACCTTCCTCCGTCTCTCGCATGCCACTTTGGGGACGGAAACTCAAGCAGATTGACCTTGTCTCCGGTTTCAATAACCTCCTTGCATGACCCTTTCGATACCACCACCGGCTTTACGCGCTGGCGACATCGTTCCTTGAGTATTCTGAGTGCCTCCAGAGGATGGGTGTTCTCAGACAATCCCCACGCCATCAAAACCCTACGGAACAAACCAAGTTGAGTATTTGTCAGTAACTTTCTGCCGTGCGTCCTCTGGTGGTCTTTGATATTTTCAAAGAGTAATGCTGGCTGGTCGCGGCGCAGGGCTTCCTCAATAATGCCGCCAATCTCCTCGTCCCAGTCAACTTCAGCCCTGATTCTGACCAGGTCGCCCGTTGCTTCAAGTGCCTTGATGAATTGTCTCAGGTCCTTGTACATCGTTCGACTCCCTTCTTAACATCTTGGGCTTATAATTTTAGAAGCTTTCTGGCATTATCCTCGTATATCTTTTTCTTATCGGAAGCCGGGATATCCATCTCTTCTATTGACCGTATCGTCTCTCTGAGGTGACGGTGCCCTCTTTCGGCATCAAAGGGGAAGTCTGTGCCAAACAGAACATGCTCAGCTCCAAAGAAGTCGTAGCCACACGTGCAAGCCGGCGTGCTCCCGTAGACCGCTGTATCATTATAAAACATACGGTAGTATTCAATTGGAGGTTTCGGTAGATTTTCTATGAATTGCTTTTCTCCGGCTAGAGCGTCCCTCGCTGCCAGTTGAAACCAGCTCACGATGCGCTGTTCAAAGAAGGGCACCATGCCGCCCAGGTGGTGTGTGATAATCTTCATATTGGGGTACTTGTCCAAGACACCGGCGAATATCAGCCGGGTCATGGCTACTGTCGTCTCATAGGGCCAGCCGAACAGACCGTTTATCCCGTACTTAGATGCCTTTTCAGTTAGGTAATCAGGAAATATATTATCGCGGTGAGGATGAAGCCAGATAGGCAAATCATACTCGGCCATCTTTGCGTAAAGAGGCATGAACTCCGGCAAGTCCAGAGGTTTGCCATTCACGTTGGTTGTTATCTGTATGCCTTTGAAGCCAAGCTCTTTTATGGTGCGGTCAGTCTCCTTCAAAGCCTCGTCTATATCAATTAAGGGGACGGTCGCTACGCCGGCGATGAACTTGTCAGGATTTTTGGCAATAACCTCAGCCATCTCATTATTGCCTATTCTAGACAATTCAGCCGCATCCCTTGGCGGAAACAGGTCTACAGGCGCCTCAGCGATGGTCAGCACATTAGTTAAATCACCGTATTTTTCCATCACGCGGAGCCGGTAGTCCATGTCCCACAACGCAGGCTGGTTAATATTCTGCTGTAACTGCCGATGAGATTCGAGCGATGGATTCAGCTTAATAAACGCTTCCTTCAACTTAGACGGGAATATGTGGCAGAAAATATCTACCTTCATTTCACTCACCACCTATCATGTTAGACTGTGAGGCTTGCCCTGAGCAGTACTCCACTTACATCAATAGATTTGGCAGGAACGTAGCAATCTGCGGGAAGGCTATCAAGATACCCACGGTGGCCATCATGTCTACAAAGAATGGGGCTACACCGCGAAATATGGTATACATTGGAATCTCTGGCGCAACTCCTTTCATGACAAATACAGTTATGCCTACCGGCGGTGTAACATTAGCCGCAGTCCACATAAATGTAACTATTACGCCAGCCCATATCGGGTCAAAGCCCAACGCAACAAAAACCGGGTAGAAAATGGGCACGGTAAGCAAGAGCATAGCTATAGCAGACATGAGGCAACCCAATATCAGATAGACGAACAGTATAATTATTAGAATAACCAGGGGGGATACAGGCAGGTTGACTGCCCAGTTAGCCAGCCACATGGGAACAGTGCTTACTGACATGAAGGTGCCAAAGATTGTCCCGCCTGTTAGCATGATGAGTGCCATGGCTGTAATCAGAGTTGTCTCCAGGAGTGCAGAAACGAAGTTTCGCCTGGTAAACCGTCCGGTGACTACAGAGAACAGCAGAGCGCCAAAGGCTCCGATACCGGCTCCCTCGGTGGGAGTAAATATGCCAAAGTAGATGCCGCCCATGACCAGGGCAAAGAGAGCGACTATGCCCCAGATACCTTTGATGGCAACCAGCTTGTCCTTGATGGTTGTCTTGGGGCCGGGAGGACCAAGGAGCGGGTCACGTTTGGTCATGATGTAGATGGTAATCATCATCAAGAGGGAGAAGAGAATACCAGGCAAGATACCGGCGAGGAAAAGCTTGCCTATGGACTGCTGAGCAAGTACGCCGTACAGGATAAAGCCTATGCTGGGGGGTATCATGGGACCGAGAGTGGCGCCGGCGGCGACGACACCGGTGGCCAGTGCGTCGTCATATTTGTGCTTCTTCATCTCGGGCAAAGCCACCGTGCC
>JAUYDO010000190.1 GCA_030691835.1 Dehalococcoidia bacterium
AAGGCTTTCGTTAATGGGATGCTCACCGTGAGCTACCCGCTTTATAGCATCAATAAGCTGTTCCGCTGTTACTTCCTTGCTCAGATAGGCAGCCGCCTGTGCCTTTAACACCTGGAAAAGCTGTTCATCGCTGGGGTTGGAAGAAAGCATGACAATGGCTATACTGGGAGAGTGCTGTTTTATCTTGCGAGCGAGCGTCAGCCCCTGGTCCGGAGAGCCATCTATGTCAATCAGTATCACGTCAGGCGGCAGGGTGTCTATCTGTGATAGAATCCCCTCATCGATGGCGGCGGCGCTCAGAACCTGTATGTCCGCTGCCTCAGAGAGCGAAAGCTGTATCCCCTGCCGGAATAGACTCTGTTGACTGATAATGAAAACCTGTATCTTGCCTTCTTCCATCGTCGTCCCCCTAAACAGTTTTTATTTTTCGGCTTCCAGCCCCTCCGTACCTTCCTGTGAAAACTGAGGCAGTTTGCCGGCGATAGACAAGAATACTTCAACCAGCTTGGGGTCGAACTGCGTGCCCGAACACCGCATCATTTCATCCAGTGCCTCTTGAACAGACAACGCTCTTGAATAAGAACGTACAGTAGTCATGGCGGCAAAAGCATCGGCTACGGCTAATATACGCGCTTCCATCGGTATCTCGTCACCTTTAAGACCCCTGGGATACCCGGTGCCGTCGTATCTTTCGTGATGGTGGATTATGCCGGATAAGCAGGTGGATAGCTGGTGGGAGTGGCTGGTTATCGCCGCCCCTAGCTGGGGATGCATTTTAACAGCGTCCCACTCCGGCTCACTGAGCTTGCCCTGCTTCTTCAGTATCTCGTCGTTGATACCTATCTTGCCTATATCGTGTAGGAGTGCACAGCTACCCAACCGGTTTATCTCCAGAGACCCCAGCCCCAGCGCTTCCGCCAGAGCTACAGCGTAGGCACTTACTTTCTTTGAGTGAGAGCGCGTGTAGTGGTCTCTGGCATCCACCGTAGCGGCGAGGGCGAAGATGGTGCTCAGCGCTTCGCTATCCGGCGTTTTATTGACAACCATAGGGGTTACCGAAGATGCCAGCACCTTTGAGGCGAACTCGGCACGGTTACCGCCGGCTCTCTTCGCCTGGTAGAGCGCGGCATCCGCCGCGGATATTATCTCACTGGTCCCTATGCCGTCAGCAGGCCAGGTGGCTATGCCCAGGCTGACCGTCAGTGGTGTAGAATCCAGTTTCACCTTGGCCAATATCTGCTGACGGATGCGCTCGGCTACCTTGCTGGCGGCTTCCGAGGCTGTCTGTGGAAGCAAAATGGCGAATTCGTCTCCACCGTACCTGAAAGCCTGGTCAGCATCGCGGATGGAGCTTTTCATTATGGTGGCTGCCTGCTTCAGGACCATATCACCCGCCAGATGACCATAGACATCATTGAAGTACTTGAATGAATCAAGGTCTATGATAATGAGCGAAAAGACACCGCCATAGCGGGAGTGCCTGCCAATCTCGCTCGCCAGCATCTCATTCAGTGAGCGACGGTTCAGTAAGCCCGTAAGCTCATCATCGCGTGCCATCCGCGCTGTCTCGGCGTAAAGGCGCGAGTTCTCGATGGGCATGGCGATTTGAGCGGCTAGCTGTTCCAGGAGTTTAAGGTGTCTCCGGCCATAGACATTAGGATTCCGGCTGGCAACGATAAGACTACCAATTACTTTATTGCTCACAACCAGCGGTAAATAGGCGACAGAGCGTATACCCTGCTGGATATGGTATTTGCCAGTGGCGAACTTGCTCTCTATTGCCAGGTCAGGCTCAATCACGGGTTTCGGGTAGGCAACCAGCCACTCGGTGGCTGAGCCCTTTATCGGAATCCGTTCTCCCACTTTCCACGCCGAACCTATATCCGAAGACAGTGCGAGAAAGTAGAGCTCGTTTTGCTCAATAAGGCATATAGCCGCCCAGTCTACATCAACCACCTTCTTCAATTCATTGATGAAGCTATCGTATATTCTCTGAATATCGAGGCTGGAGGTTATGATTGCGCTGGAGCGATTTATTATTGAAAGCTCCTCTTCGCGCTCTTTCAGTTGCTCTCGGAGGTACTCTTTCTCCATGCTCACGGCTACGCGGCTGGCTATATCCTCCATCAGGCTGAAATCATCAAGAGTATATCTGCCCCTCTGTTTCCCGGTGAGCACCAGGACGCCTATCAGGTTGTCACGGCTAATCAGGGGCATGAACAGCTCCAGCCCTTCCCGCTCTATTTCAGCCTTTTCCCTTTCCCAGAGCCCAATAAAATCAGGCAGGATAGACAGGCTCTCCACCGTCAATGGTTTGCGTTCCCGCCTGAGATAGCCTGCAATCGGGCTATCCTTTTTCAATCTAAAGGAAGATAGGTGATTCTCCCTGACCTTTGGCTCTACAAGCTGGGTAACAAATGCCTCCCCATCAGCGTCCAGGAATAGTAGACCCGCCTGTTTACAGCCGATAGCTTTGACTACGAGTTTCAGCAGTTCGCCACCCTGCTCCCTGAGACTGAAGATATTCTGTATCTTATTTGCGAATTCCCATAATCTCTGGCGGTAGTCGTAGCTCTCACCTTGAAGCGCCTTGCCCATGGCTGAGGCGAAGATGTTGCGCAGGCGATAGATAAGCAGTGCGACGGCAAGAGCCGCTATATATGCCACAAATCCGGTAGGGAGATTCACGTTGAGACTGAAAGCAACATTAAGAAGCAGAAGCAACAACCAGTAGCCCCCCAGAGCCGTAACCACCACAACCAGCCATATCAGACCCCGTCGTAAGGCAATCCCGATGTCCACCAGCCTTTGCCCGATAACAGCATAGCTCAGTATCAGGGCAAGAATTATATTGCCAATATGTGGTAGGGGAAACTCCCGCCCGAAGGGCAGGAGAGCGGATGCAGTAAATACAGCAAGAAAGAAGAAACAGAGCAAGAGAGAGATGATTTGGTTATATATAACCGGATTTTTTTGATTTTCTAACATTTTCCGGAAGACACGTATATTTCTGCCAATCAGTATTCCCGATAGAACGAACAAAACAAAGATTCCGTTGCCATATTGTGGATAGAGCATCCCCCCCTCAGTGGTTACATCCTCGGCTATAAAACCCAATAAGACAAGGACAACGACAACTGCCAGGGAAATGTAAGCAACGGGCAACCAGCGTGACTTGTTCGGAGGATAGAAGGAAGAAGTGAAGCAGTGCAGTTGCACTATCACCCATGTAAACATGATGACAATGAGCCTGAGCAGGAGCAAATTGTGCTCCGGTAAAATATTGCTCCGGAAGACGAAATCAGTGAGGCTCCACAGCGCGGTAGCGATGAGAAACACGCCAAAGAGTCTCTGCTGACTACCAAAAGGGCGGGAGCCGAAGGTCACTATCAGCAGAGGTACATAGACTACGGTGGCTACTAGAGGGATAAAGGCATAAATATTCACTTGGGGTAATTATTGCCCCAAACGGGGAGACTGTCAAGTAGAATCGTACTATATATTGCCGTATTATAGTCGCACAAGACTAAAGTACTATGCCGGTACCCGTTCCTTTTCGGAAACCCTGACCTCCGGTACAACCGTGGGTCTGGCGGTAAGCAGTGAAAGCACCTTCTCCGACGGATTTATGTGCGCCGGCTTCAGATGCGCTATATCGGCGCCCTCGGCAAGCCTCTGAGCCGTGTAGCTGGCAAAGGCACCTCTAGGTAGCAGTGTGACCTTCACCTGGAACTTTATCATGTCCGCCAGGTCATCATGAGCCTGAGAGGTAGAATAGCTATCATTGTCCCCTCTCAGCAGTTGCTCGTAAACAGCCATCTCTACCTCGGACTCGCTCATATGTCGTCCACCATTTGGTTCAATAAGCAGGTTGAGAACAGGCTCACCCGGCTTTTTATAGGCGGTCCAGTCCTCATAGCTTATACCCGCATTCTCTATCGCCTGCCATATTATCTTTTCCGTCAAGCGTATGACCACAAAATCGAGCAAGCCGTCAGCCCGCCGCTCAAAGGCCATCTGCGGCAGGTTGATACCCAGATTTTCATTTCGGAGTGAAGTTATTCTAATCATATCCCCGACCCGGTATCTAACCAAAGCGCCGCCGTGGAGACTGGTGGTCACGAGCTCATAGTTCTCCCCGGGTTCCACCTCATCCAGCAGTACGGTCCCGGGCCGATAGCTGTGGTCAAGCTGTTCCTTGAAGTATTCCTTCTCCGGTATGAACTCCAGGAAATTGAGACTCGGGATAAAGGTCATGGAGTCATAGTCCCAGGTCTGGGTTGCCACAACACCTCCCTCAGTGCTGGCGTAGATGTCCAGCGGATACCTGCCCCATAACTGCTTTATCCGCTCTTTATAGACACCGCTGTCCAGGCCACTGCAGATAATGCCACGCAATTTCCAGAGGTCCCTGGGCAGCATAGGACGTCTCTCCAGCCGGCTCCCGAGCTTACCCCTGGCAAGGCGTGTAAGGGCTCCGGGGTCACGGAGCAAAGGAAGCAGGTCTATCTTTTTCGCAGATTGGGTGAACCTGTTGCCTACGGCTACCAGGATGAGAGACAGACCAAAAAAATAGTCCATTCCGTGCGATAGAGCATATTCGAAACCCAGCCTTATTCTTTCATCAAAGGGTAAACCTTCTGCTTCAACCAGGGGAGGATGACAGACGGCTGTTGTTTGTTCCAACATCATATACGCCATGGCACCGGACATATAGGGCCTGGGAGCTACCGTATAAATGACTTTGGAACGTTCTCTGACCGCAGAAACATCCCCCCAATCCTTACAGCCGGACAAAATGCCGATGCCCTCGAGGATGGTGCTCATCTCTTTCGCGTAAGACGGAGATATCGGTACCCACTTGCAGGGGTAGTCCCCGGACCTGCCGGAGGTATGGACCCATGTAGCGGGCTTTGCCGGCAGTGTATCTTCTCTCTTTTCCACCAGTTCGGGACAGTAGTCGGCATACGTTGTAAGAGGGACGAGTTGCCTGAACTCATCCACGTTCCGGGGCTTGGTGCCGCGCAAGAGCCTTTTGCCTAAAGATGAGCAGCTCAGTAAATCGATTTGCTCCATCAATAGTCTCTTCTGGACGTCCATGAACTGCTCGGTATTCAGGCTAAGGAAGCCACAGCACATCTGCCACAGCTCTTCATCTCTGCCCTGTCGTAGAAGCTCAACCGCCTTCGGCATATCACACCTCCCAGGCTTACAGGCTCAAAATTAGCCAAAATTAGAGCCTAATATTTAAGCATGGCAGATGTGATTCAGCTTGTGAAGTGCTTGTGTTCTAGAACATAGTTCTAGTGAGCGTAAAAGCAGAAAAATAGGGGAAAGTTGGGCAACTTTCGAGAGTTATTTAGACCTGGCTTTGCCTTCAGCGGCAAAGGTCTGCAGTTTCTTGGTCAACTCTTCAAAAGTCTTTTCTTTGGGTTCCTCACCCAGCTCCATGCCGTAGCTAACGAAGAAGTCCAGAAAATTACGCAGAAGCTCCTTTATGCCGCGTACAAAGTGTTCGAACTCTTCTCTATCCACGTACTTCTGAGCGAGCTTTGCATCCGGCTCTTCTTTCAAATTGCTGTCTATAAGAAAGTTGAGGAAGTCTGAGCGGCTCATGTCACCACGATTCTCGTCAATCTTCCTAACTACATCGGCATCTACCACAAGCATTCTCTTGTCCGACATTCGCTAACCTCTAATCAATTATATAAAAAAATAACCTGAGACGCTAGGTCTACAGATTATTTGACCATCCCTCTCGGCATCAGCTAACCTGACTCTTCACTCCTTCCGAGCATATCCTCCAGGATATTTATCAGACGCAGCAACTTTATGCCCCTGTCTGTCACCCGGTATCCAACGCATGGATTACCTATGTGCATCTTATCAATAAAACCCTTGTTCACCAGGTAGCCCAGGTACTTTTGTATCTGGCGATAGCTCATGTTGGCGTTGTACATGATTTCCGTTTTACCGGCGCCATCCTCGCCAACCTTGAGCATTTCGGCGATTATTTCTATATCTGAGCGTCGCCTATTGAGCCTTAGCATATCTCACCGTAGCCTGCAGTACTAATCAGTGCACTATAATACCTCTTTATATTATATAGTACTATATTATCAGAAAAAGTCAATACCCTTTTTAAAAGAAATTATTACACTTGACTCTTTGCCGATGGCTTAGTAGAATTACCTCTGTGGGCGGTTAGCTCAGTTGGTTAGAGCACTGCGTTGACATCGCAGAGGCCAATGGTTCGAGCCCATTACCGCCCACCATTCCGTTCAAAAGGTAAAACTTTCGAGAAGACGTTCCCGCTGGAGTTTTGACAGTTGGTTCGTATCCCCTTTGGTAGGACTTGGGGGACAGTTCCCGAACTCCTGTTTGAGAAGAAACAACTCATACCGGCGCTACTGTTGCTGCTCTCATACTCAA